>NZ_JAXCID010000011.1:0-100894 GCF_035985125.1 Arthrobacter sp. CG_A4
GCCAAGGAACGCGATATCGACCGCCGCACGTACCCGGCGACACTCAGCACGAGGATCTTGACACCCGCCCCCAGCCCTTAACCGAACGGCATTGGGGTTAGGTGGCCTTGCCCAGGAAGTCCTGCAGGCGGGCGACGCCGATGGCCAGGTCCTCGTCGCCGAGGGCGTAGGACAGGCGGAGATAGCCGGAGGGGCCGAACGCCTCGCCCGGAACCACGGCCACCTCGATCTCGTCCAGAATCAGGGTGGCCAGCTCGGCCGACGTCGAGGGCCGGACCGGGCCGTTTGCGGACGGTAATTCCTTGCCCAGCAGGGCGCGGACGTCGGCGTAGACGTAGAAGGCGCCCTTCGGCGTCGGGCATTCAAGGCCTTCAATGGCGTTAAGGCCGGCCACAATCGCCTTGCGGCGGCGGTCGAAGGCGATTTTCATCTCGGCGACGGCGGTCAGCGGGCCGGACACGGCGGCAAGGGCGGCCATCTGCGGAATGTTGGAGACGTTGGAGGTGGCATGGGACTGCAGGTTCGTGGCGGCCTTGATGACGTCGGCCGGGCCGATCATCCAGCCCACGCGCCAGCCGGTCATGGCATAGGTCTTGGCGACACCGTTGAGGATAACCACCTTGTCGCCCAGCTCGGGGACGGCGGTGGCGATTGAGGTGAAGGGCACGCCGTCGTAGGTCAGGTGCTCGTAGATCTCATCGGTGACCACCCACAGGCCCTTGGCGGCGGCCCACCGGCCGATCTCCTTGACTTGTTCCGGCGGGTAGACGGCACCGGTGGGGTTGGACGGGGAGACGAAGAGCAGGATCTTGGTGCGGTCCGTCAGGGCGGCGTCGAGCTGCTTGACGGTGACCAGGTAGTCCTGCTCCGGTCCGGCGAACACCTCCACCGGTACGCCGCCGGCGAGCCGGATGGCCTCCGGGTAAGTGGTCCAGAACGGTGTGGGGACGATGACCTCGTCGCCCGGATCGAGCAGCGTGGCGAAGGTGTTGTACACGGCCTGCTTGCCGCCGTTGGTGACGAGAACCTGCGATGCCCCGGCTTTGTAGCCGGAATCCCGGAAGGTCTTGTCCGCGATGGCCTGCTTCAGCTCCGGCAGTCCGCCGGCAGGGGAGTAGCGGTGGTATTTGGGCTGGCCGGCGGCCTCGATGGCGGCCTGCACGATGTACCCGGGGGTTGGAAAGTCAGGTTCGCCGGCGCCGAAACCGATGACCGGGCGGCCGGCCGCCTTCAGCGCCTTCGCCTTGGCATCAACAGCCAAGGTGGCGGATTCGGCTATGGCGGAAATGCGCTGTGAAATGCGGGCGGCAGGCATAACAGGTCCATTCTTCGCTTACAGCCGGACGGCTGGTGGTGGGATTCGACGAAATCTACTCTATGCCGTTCAGCGGATCGTCCGGGGTGACGGCGTGGAAATGAGACTGCAGGCAGGCAGCGGCTTTCCGCGGCGTGCCAGGGGGCAGGGTGAGGCCGGTTCGACGTGGGCGCAGTTGTTGCGTAGACTATATTTCCGGTGTTGAAAACACGATGATGGCCTGCGCCTCAGAGAATTCTGGGGATCACGCGGCCGGAACGGTTTTTCGATCCTTAGGGTAGTGGCGCAATTGGTAGCGCAGCGGTCTCCAAAACCGCAGGTTGCAGGTTCGAGTCCTGTCTGCCCTGCGCAAGCTGTTCCGGGCACTCCGGAGCAAGCGCAGCAACCATGGTTCAGTTCAGAGCCGGGAATCCGACATTGCGAGGATGAGTGAGGGACCAGGTGACCGAAACAGCTGCCAGCAGCTCCAAAGGCCGCCCCACCAAGAATGCCGCCAAAAAGGCAGGCTTCTTCGCTCGAATTGCGCTCTTCGTCCGCCAGGTCATAGGCGAACTGAAGAAGGTCGTCGCACCGACGCGTAAAGAATTGATCAACTACACGCTGGTGGTGCTGGTATTCGTGGTCATCATGATGATCATCGTCACCCTGCTGGACCTGGCCTTCGGGTCCGGAGTGAGCTGGGTCTTCGGCGGCACTGGCCCGACGGACCGCTAAGGCGGCCGGTCCGCAGACTGCGTGGATTTCCCCGGAATACCGGAGGCTCTGCGGGGTGTGCGGAATTGAGTCATTTAAATAGGCATGTTAGGCAATGAGGAAGCAGGAGACTAAGTGTCTGAGCAGGAGCTCGAGGTAACTGAGACTGAGCTGGATAAGAGCCAGGACGCCGCGGTGGACGCCGGGGATGAGTCCCAGGCTGTGTCTGCTGCGCCCGAATCCGACGTCGCTGACGAGGCTGTAGCCGGTGAAGCCGCCGGGTCAAACGAAGAGTCCGACGCCGTAGCCGAAGAGTCCACCGACGCTGAAGCTGCAGAAAATGCGGACGCTGAAGGCGAAGCCTCCGACGCCGGGTCGGGCGAAAATGCGGACGCTGAAGGCGAAGCGTCCGACGACGCGCTGGCCGCTGCGGCCGCCGCCGCCGAGGTTGATCCGGCCGATGAGTTCAAAGCCAGGCTGCGCCGCCAGGAAGGTGACTGGTTCGTCATCCACTCCTACGCCGGCTACGAAAACCGCGTCAAGGCCAACCTGGAGACCCGAATCCAGACCCTGGACATGGAAGAGTACATCTTCGAAATCCAGGTCCCGATGGAGGAAGTCGTTGAGATCAAGAACGCTCAGCGCAAGGTGATCAACCGCGTCCGCATCCCCGGCTACGTTCTGGTCCGCATGGACCTGACGGATGCCTCCTGGGGCGCCGTCCGCCACACCCCCGGTGTGACCGGCTTCGTGGGCAACGCCCACAACCCGGTTCCGCTGCGCCTCGACGAGGTCTTCTCCATGCTCGCCCCGGTCTTCGAAGAAGAGCAGGCCGAGAAGGGCAAGCCCATCAAGCACGCTGCCGCGCAGATCGACGTCGACTTCGAGGTGGGCGAGTCTGTCATCGTCAAAGAGGGCCCGTTCGAGACCCTTCCGGCCACGATCTCCGAGATCAAGGTGGATTCCCAGACCCTCGTGGTGCTGGTCTCCATCTTCGAACGCGAGACCCCCGTGACGCTGGCATTCAACCAGGTCAGCAAGATCTAGTTTTCCGCAAAGAATTCGCCCCGGGCTGCCCGCTTAGCAGCCACGGGGCGGCAGGCCGCCTCGCCATGGCGGCCATCAAGCTGAGGCACGCTCCTGTGTCCCAGGACGTATTTGAAAGAAGGACCTACATTGGCTCCCAAGAAGAAGGTCACCGGCCTCATCAAGCTGCAGATCCAGGCAGGTGCCGCTAACCCGGCCCCGCCGATCGGTCCTGCGCTTGGCCAGCACGGTGTCAACATCATGGAATTCTGCAAGGCGTACAACGCTGCGACGGAAGCCCAGCGCGGCAACGTTATTCCGGTTGAAATCACGGTTTACGAGGACCGCTCGTTCACGTTCATCACCAAGACCCCGCCGGCTGCGGAGCTCATCAAGAAGGCTGCAGGCGTTGCCAAGGGTTCACCGACCCCGCACACCGTCAAGGTCGCCAAGCTGACGCAGGCGCAGGTCAACGAGATCGCCACCACCAAGATGGAAGACCTCAACGCCACGAGCCTCGAAGGAGCCGCGAAGATCATCGCCGGCACCGCCCGTTCCATGGGTATCACCGTCGAGGGTTAATTCCCCACCGCTGAGGCGCCGGGTTTCGGGAGACCGATCACGACGCCGGTCAGCACCGCCGGGCAACCGGCACCACCCAATCATTGAAAATGTTGGAAACCCGGCACGGATAAACCGGCCGGAATCCCGACTGTGGCAGGGCCCAGCGCGGTCCGCAGACCACAACTGCACAAGGAGAATGAGCAGCATGGCAAAGCGCAGCAAAGCATATGAGGCAGCCGCAGCCAAGATCGACGCGGAGAAGTTCTACGCGCCGTTCGAGGCAGTGACGCTGGCCAAGGACAGCAACCCGTCCAAGTTCGACGCCACCGTTGAGGTCGCTTTCCGCCTGGGCGTCGACCCGCGTAAGGCCGACCAGATGGTTCGCGGCACCGTGATCCTGCCCCACGGTACCGGTAAGACCGCCCGCGTTCTCGTCTTCGCAACGGGCGTCAAGGCCGAAGCAGCAATCGCTGCCGGCGCCGACTTCGTTGGTTCCGATGACCTGATCGAAAAGATCGCAGCCGGCTGGACCGACTTCGACGCCGCCGTCGCCACCCCCGACCTTATGGGCAAGGTTGGCCGCCTCGGAAAGGTCCTGGGTCCGCGTAACCTGATGCCGAACCCGAAGACGGGCACCGTGACCGCCGACGTCGCCAAGGCCGTCAACGACATCAAGGGTGGCAAGATCGACTTCCGCGTCGACAAGCACTCGAACCTGCACTTCATCATCGGCAAGGTTTCGTTCGACGCCCTGAAGCTGGCCGAGAACTACGCAGCCGCTCTGGAAGAGGTTCTTCGCCTCAAGCCGTCCGCTTCCAAGGGCCGCTACATCCAGAAGGCCACTGTCGCCACGACGTTTGGCCCGGGCATCTCGGTTGACCCCAACGTCACCAAGGTCCTGACCGAGGTCTAATCCTCACCAGGTCATACAGCAGGCCACAGAAAAGACCGCCCCGCATCCGCGGGGCGGTCTTTTCCGCATTCCGGGGCCGGTTAGGCTGTGCCGGTGACTACAGCGCCGTACCGCATAGAACCTCTCATCCTCCCGGCCGGCCTCGATTCCTCCGATGCCGGCGATTTCCTGGAAATCGGAAAGCTGTGCGACGCCCTGACGCTCGAAACCTGGGGCAGCCTTGACCGGGCCAGCCCGGCCGTGGCCCGGCTGCAATTCTGGCGGGACGATGCCTACAGGCGGATGAGGATCTTCTTAGTACGCCAGAATGGGCGGATGGTGGCCCGGTCCTGGGTGCGCTGCGAACTCCAGGAAAACCTCGGCAGCGCCCTGATCCATGTCCAGGTCCTGGCGGAGTTCAGCGGGCGTGGGATCGGCCTGGCCCTGCTCCGGCATGCAGAAGGGCTGGCCGCCGCGGATGGCCGCACTATCCTGCAGAGCTTCACCGAACATCCCGCCGATTTCGACGTCGACGGGCCCGGGCTGGTCCGGCCGGCCACCGGAACCGGGGTCTGCCCGCTGCAGCGCGGGGCGTCCGCTTCGCACTGGAGGCGGGCTACCGCCTAGAGCAGGTGGAGCGCTTCAGTGCACGGGATTTGCGCGAACACGACGCCGCGTGGGATCCGCTGGAGGGCGAGGCCCTGGCCACAGCGGGGGCGGAGTACGAACTGCTGGCCTGGACGGGCAGCTGCCCGGAGGAGACGGCTGGCCAGCTCGCGGTCCTGATGTCGCGGATGAGCATCGACACGCCCACCGGAGAGCTGAGCTATGACCCGGAACAGTGGGATGTGGCGCGGCTCCGGAACGTCGAGGACACCCGGCAGCGGGCCGGCCTGACCGCACTCGTGGCGGCCGCCCGGCACCGCGGCAGCGGCGAACTGGCTGCCTACTCGGTACTGCAGCTGACTCCGTCGAATCCGTGGCTGGCCGACCAGGACGACACCCTGGTGGCCGCCGGCCACCGGGGCCACCGCCTCGGCATGCTGGTCAAGCTCCGCAACCTCCGCCGGATCCGCGCCGAGTTTCCCGCGGTGGAACGGGTGTTCACCTACGACGCCGCGGAAAACGACCATATGCTGGCCATCAACGTCGCGCTCGGCTTCCGTCCCGCGGGGTACGACGGCGAATGGCAGCGGGCGCTTACGGCGTAATCCCGGACGGGCCGACCGATGGGACGGGCCAACCGATGGAACGGCGGCGCAAACAGGCATATGCTGTCGCTTGAAAGCCCGGCCGAAGCCGGGTTTCCGTTACCCGTAGTGGATGGCAGAACGGCGGGGATGATGCCCTCTATGGCAAGCGATGTGCGGATTGAACAGCTGTGGATTCCCGATTCCCTGGACGGGCCGGACGCCGCGGACTTCGTTGCCGCCGTCGAAGTCGGACGCAAGGTGCGGATGCAGACCTGGGGGAGCGACGACCTCGCATATGCTCCGGGGGAAAAGCTCCTCGAGATGGCGGACCCGTACGAACGCCAGGTGATCCTGGTGGCCAGGATCGGCGGTGAGATTGTCGGGACCGTCGACATCGCGCTGCCCCTCGCGGACAACCTCGACCTCGCGGAATTCACCCTCGATATCCTGCCCGAGTTCCAGCGCCGGGGCGTCGGCCGGCAACTGCTCGAGGCCGCCGAGCACTTCGCCCGCGACGAAGGCCGGCACACGATCCTCATTGACACGAACCATCCGGGGGCGTCTCTCAGCGACAGCGGGTCCGGCCAGCTGGTGCCCGGGAGCGGCCCCGGCTTCGTCCCGCTGGGCAGCCGCGAGGTGGAGTTCGCCCGGCACACCGGCTACACGCTGCAGCACATCGAACAGTTCAGTGCCTGCCGGCTTCCCCTGGACAGCAGGCTCGTCGTCGAGCTGGCGGCCGAGGCCGAGGAGGCCAACGGCGGCCGTTACCGCCTGCACCACTGGACGGACCGCTGCCCGGACCAGTGGCTTGAGGCCGTCGCGACGCTGGAAAACAGCGCCGGCGAGGACGGCGTGCCGGGGGTCGATGACCCGGAGATGGTGCTCGACGGCGGCATCCTGCGCCAGGCCGAAGAGGTCGCCATCGCGCAGGGCCGCCGGACGGTGGTGACCGCCGTCGAGGACCTCAACAGCGTTTTGCTCGTCGGCCTGACCACCATCAGCGTCCTCGCGCTGCGCCCCGACGTCGTATTCCAGGATGACACAGTGATGCTCCAGGCGCATCGCGGCAACAAGTTGGGCCTGCTGATGAAGGTCGCCAACATGGAGCGGCTCACCGAGCAGTTCCCGAACGCCCGGGTGCTTTACACCTGGAACGCCCCGGAGAACCGCTACCTGCTCAAGGTCAACCAGCAGCTCGGGTTCACGACGGCGGGCGTGACCGGCATCTGGCAGAAGGAACTGCCGGACTTCGGGCCCAGAGTCAGCTGACCCTGACCCTGGGCCGGATCCCTGGCCTGGCCGATTTGGAGCAGGCGCACGGTGTCCCGTAGGCTAAGGGGACCAAAGACCGTCGGTTGTTGGAAATCCACTCTCCCAAGCAAGACTCACTTCTGCAGTCGCGCCGGGGAGAGCCAGTGGATCTCCGGACGAAGGACCCTGAACATAGGGCGGCCGGCGCAGGTGAACGAAGCGAAGCTCCGCGGTCATGGACCGCGTCGAGACAAGCCCCGTGCATCTGCGCGGGGCGTTTTTTTGTTTTAGCTCTGTTGAGCGGGGACCCGGAAATACCGGCACTATCCCCGGAAGGAGGGTTATGGCAACGCCTAGCAAGGTTTCAGCAGTAGCTGAGATCACTAACGATTTCAAGGAATCGAACGCCGCTGTCCTGACCGAATACCGCGGGCTCACCGTTGCACAGCTCAAGCAGCTGCGTGTCTCTCTCGGCCAGGACACCAAGTTCTCGGTCGTCAAGAACACCCTGACCGCCATTGCAGCCAAGGAAGCCGGTGTCGAAGCATTCGACGGCCAGCTCGCCGGCCCCACTGCAATTGCGTTCATCAAGGGTGACGCAGTTGCCGCTGCCAAGAGCCTGACGGATTTTGCCAAGACCAACAAGCAGCTGGTTATCAAAACCGGTTACTTCGAGGGCAAGGCACTGAACGCCAGCGAAGTAGCTGCCCTGGCAGCACTCGAGTCCCGCGAGCTGCAGCTCGCCAAGGTTGCAGGCATCCTCAAGGCTCCTGCTGCCGCCGCTGTACGCATCATCGACGCACTGCGCCTCAAGCTTGAAGAAGAGAACGGTGCGCCGGCTGGAGCCGAAACACCCGCCGCTGAAGAAGCCCCGGCCGACGCTGAAGCTCCGGCTGAGGCACCCGCAGCAGATGCAGCAGCAGAGGCTGTCGCTCCCGCTGCTGCCGCAGCCCCCGAAGAGAACTAACTCTCTAAACCAGACTCCGGTGTGAAGGCATGGCCCCAGGCCGCCGAACACCACTATAGGAAGGACGCCACACCATGGCGAAGCTCACCAACGAAGAGCTCATTGAAGCTTTCAAGGAACTGACCATCATCGAGCTCTCTGAGTTCGTCAAGCTCTTCGAAGAGACCTTCGAAGTTACGGCCGCTGCTGTTGCAGTTGCTGGCCCCGCTGCCGGTGGCCCCGCCGAAGAAGAAGAGCAGACCGCATTCGACGTCATCCTGGAGCACCCGGGCGACAAGAAGATTGCAGTCATCAAGGAAGTTCGTGCAATTACTTCCCTGGGCCTCAAGGAAGCCAAGGACGTTGTTGACAGCGCTCCGAAGGCCATCCTCGAAGGCGTCACCAAGGAAGCTGCCGAGAAGGCTGTTGCCCAGCTCGAAGAAGCCGGCGCACGCGTTACCCTCAAGTAACTCGCTGTTCCGGCAGCTCGGGAACGTTCAGTTTCTGCGCTGCTCCGGGAACCCCGTCCGCTCCGGTGGGCGGGGTTTTCTGCGTCCCGGGCGGTCTCCGGGCAGAAACCAACGGCCTATGAAGTTTGCAAAAAAGATTGCGAACTCTCTATTCCACGGTCTGCGGTCCCCCTAGACTTTGGCTTTGTGCCAACAGGCCGCCAACGTTGAGGAGTTCACACAATGACAGACCCCAACCCTTCGCTCTCCCGCCGCGCCATGCTCAGCGCGGCCCTTGTGGGCGGCAGCGCCGCCGCCGCGACGCTGGCCGGGGCCCCCGCCGCCCAGGCTGCACCCGGCGCGCGGGCGAACGGCGAGAAGCAGTTCACCCTGACGGTTCTCGGCACCACGGATCTGCACAACAACGTCTTCAACTGGGACTACTTCAAGAACGCGCCCTATGCGGACAACGCAGGGAACAAGATCGGCATCGCCCAGGCCTCCACCCTGATCAAGGCCATGCGGGCCGAGCGTGGTGCTGCCAACACCCTCACCATCGACGCCGGAGACACCATCCAGGGCACGCCCCTGGCCTACTACTTCGCCAAAATCTCGCCCATCTCAGCAACTGTCAAGCACCCCATGGCGCTGGCCATGAATGCGGTGGGCTACGACGCCGTGGGTCTCGGCAACCACGAATTCAACTACGGCATCCCGCTCCTGCGCAGCTGGGAAAAGCAGCTCGACTTCCCGCTGCTCGGTGCCAACGTCCACGACGCCGTGACCGGCCGGCGCGCCTTCACCCCCTACGTCCTCAAGCGGGTGAAGACGGACAACGGCTGGCTGACCGTGGGCCTGGTGGGCTTTGTGACCCCCGGCTGTGCGCTCTGGGACCGTGACAATGTCCAGGGCAAGCTGGACTTCAACGGCATCGTCGAGGAGGCCAGGACTGTCATCCCGCAAATGAAGGCTGACGGCGCCGACGTCGTGATCATTTCCAGCCATTCAGGCGCGACGCCGGGCTCGTCCTACGGTGACGCGCTGCCGTTCCCGGAGAACGCTTCCACACAGCTCGCCGAAGAGGTCCCCGGTATCGACGCCATCCTGGTGGGCCACGCCCACCAGGAGATACCGGAACGCTTCGTGGCCAACAAGGCCACCGGCAAGCAGGTGCTCCTGACGGAACCGCTCAAGTGGGGCATGCGGGTCTCCGTCATGGACCTCGAACTGGCCAAGGTGAAGGGATCCTGGACAGTCACCGCCGCGCACTCGCACCTGCTGGACGCCCGGACGGCCGACGCCGATCCCGCCGTCGTCCGCGCCGTGCAGGCCGGGCACGAGGCCACGGTGAAGTACGTGAACGAGGTGATCGGCACGTCCACAGGTGCGCTCAGCACCGCCACCGCCTGCTGGGAGGACTCTGCCGCGATCGACGCCATCAACTATGTCCAGGCCAGCACTGTAAAGGCGGAGCTGGCCAGCGGGCCGGCCGCGGGCCTGCCCGTGCTGTCCATCGCGGCGGCCTTCTCGCGTGCGGTGGATGTCAAGGCCGGGCCGCTGACCATCCGCGACGTGGCCGGGCTCTACATCTTCGACAACACCCTGCTGTCCGTCAAGGTCACCGGGGACCAGGTCAAGGCCTATCTGGAGTGGTCCGCCCGGTACTTCAAGCCGGTGTCCACCGCCACGGCCCGCGCCGCGGACGTCACCAACGCCGTCACGGCAATGGCGCCGGGCGGAACGCCGGACTACAACTACGACGTCGTCTACGGCCTGGACGCGCCGCTGAACTACGAGATCGACCTTGCCAGGCCGGTGGGGGAGCGGATTGCCAATCTCACGTACGGCGGCGCAGCCCTGCGGCCGGACCAGGAGTTTGCGCTGGCCATCAACAACTACCGCCAGAGCGGCGGCGGCAACTTTCCCGGCGTGAAGACGGCGCCGGTGCTCTCCAACAGCCAGCAGGAGATCCGGCAACGCATCATCGACTACGTCGTGGACCACGGCACCCTGGACGTGGCGGTGTTCAGCCAGAACAACTGGCGTCTCACCGTGGACGGCCGGGCGCTGGCAGTAACCCCATAGGCCCACCCCCAACAGCAACGCGGGGTCACTTACGGCCCATCCCACCCGGTGGGATGGGCCGTAAGTGACCCCGCGTTGTTAGTTGGCCGTGCGGGTCAGTCGCGGAACAGCAGCAGGGCTTCGCCCTGGCCGCCGCCGCCGCATAGGGACACGGCCGCCTTGCCCGTGCCGCGCCGCTTCAGCTCGTGCGCGGCGTGCAGGGCCAGGCGGGCACCGGACGCGCCGATCGGGTGGCCCAGGGCGATCGCGCCGCCGTGGATGTTGCATTTCTCCAGCGGGTAGTCGAGGTCCTTGAGGGACTGCACGGCGACGGAGCCGAACGCCTCGTTGATTTCGATGAAGTCCAGGTCGGCGGCGGACCAGCCCGCCTTGCCCAGCGCGCTCGTGATCGCGTTCGAAGGCTGGGAGTGCAGTGAGTTGTCCGGCCCGGCGACCTGCCCGGGCTTGCCGACGACCGCCAGGTATTCCAGGCCGTTGTCTTCGGCGAACTTCCGCGAGGACAGCACGAGGGCGGAGGCGCCGTCGGACAACGGGGAGGAGTTGCCGGCGGTGATGGTGCCGTCCGTGACGAACGCGGCCCGCAGGCCGGCGAGGGACTCCACCGTGGTGTCGGGCCGGAGGCCCTCGTCCTTGGCCACAACCACCGGCTCCCCCCTGCGCTGCTTGACGCTGATGGGGGCGATCTCGCCGTCGAAGATCCCGTCCTTGGCGGCCCGGGCGGCGCGCTGGTGTGACATGGCCGCCACCTCGTCCTGCGAGGTGCGGTCGATGCCGAGAGTGAAGTTCTTGGTCTCCGTGGACAGGCCCATAGACTGCCCGTCGAAGGCGTCGGTCAGACCGTCGTGGGCGGCGACGTCGAGCGCCTGGATGGCACCGTAGGTCCAGCCCTGCCGGGATCCCGGCAGGATGTGCGGGGCACGGGTCATCGACTCCTGGCCGCCGGCGACGACGACGGTGGCGTCACCGCTGCGGATCATCCTGGCCGCGTCGATCACGGCGGTGAGACCGGACAGGCAGACCTTGTTGATGGTCACGGCGGGGACATTCCAGCCGATGCCGGCGCCGATGGCGCCCTGCCGGGCAGGGTTCTGCCCGGCGCCGGCCTGCAGGACCTGGCCCATGATGACCGCGTCCACCCGCTCCGCCGGCACTCCACTGGCGGCAAGGGCCGACCGGATGGCATGGGCTCCGAGTTCCACGGCCGTGAAGCTGGCCAGCTGCCCGTTGAGGCGGCCCTGGGGGGTGCGGGCGGCGGCGAGGATCACAACATCATTGTTGTCTGCGGGGCTGGTCATGGTGGGTCTCTTCCGATCTGTAGCGAGGTAGGACAAGGCTATCGTGAGCCCTGTCACCTGGCCATTTCGGCCGTCGTCGGGCGGTCCGTCAGCGGTCCGTCAGCGAAAGACGGGGGCCGCGCCGGGTGCTTGCAATCGCGCCGGAAGTGGGGTAGACAAGTAGGTTGCTTTACCGTATTGTAGATATTTGCGTCTTCCCTGTTTACCTTCAGCCTTCATATAGCGGTGGGCTTAGCCTGGCAGCTGCGCCATTGATGTGCCGTCTATACGCGCACCACCATGGCCAGTGCCGGGTTTCGGGTCATATAGCGGAACCGGACTGGTAGCACTGCGGAGTCACTCCGCAGGGTACATAGCGGGGAAGATCTGACAACGCCTGAAGGTCTGTGGAAGGATCCCTCTTGGTCGCCTCGAGCACCTCTAATGTAAACAACGCTACCGCTATCAATGCCGACAGCACCGACGGTGCAACCCGCCGGCTCTCATTCGCAAAGATTCACGAACCTCTTGATGTCCCGAATCTGCTTGCCCTGCAAACGGACAGCTTTGACTGGCTGGTCGGAAACGAACGCTGGCAGGCACGCGTGGCGAAGGCCACCGAAGAAGGCGACCTCAGCGTCGCCACCTCCTCGGGTCTGTCTGACATCTTCGAAGAGATCTCCCCGATCGAGGATTTCCAGGGCACCATGTCCCTGAGCTTCTCCGAGCCGGAGTTCGCTGATCCGAAGTACACCATGGCCGAGTGCAAGGACCGGGACGCCACGTACTCGGCTCCGCTGTACGTCAAGGCTGAGTTCATGAACAACAACACGGGCGAAATCAAGCAGCAGACCGTGTTCATGGGTGACTTCCCGCTGATGACCGAAAAGGGTACCTTCGTCGTCAACGGCACCGAGCGTGTTGTTGTCTCCCAGCTGGTCCGTTCCCCGGGCGCCTACTTTGAGCGCACCGCGGACAAGACCAGCGACAAGGACATCTTCACCGCGAAGATCATCCCGTCCCGCGGCGCCTGGTTCGAACTCGAAATCGACAAGCGCGACCAGGTCGGCGTTCGCCTCGACCGCAAGCGCAAGCAGTCCGTCACGGTACTGCTGAAGGCCCTCGGCTGGACCGAAGGCCAGATCCTCGAAGAGTTCGGCCAGTACGACTCCATGCGCGCGACGCTGGAGAAAGACGCCACCGAGACCCGCGAAGACGCGTTGCTCGACATCTACCGGAAGCTGCGACCGGGCGAGCCGCCCACGGTCGAGGCTGCCCAGTCACTGCTGGACAACCTGTACTTCAACTCAAAGCGCTACGACCTGGCGAAGGTTGGCCGTTACAAGATCAACCGCAAGCTCGGCATTGACCGGTCCCTTGGTGACAAGGAAGCGTCCGTCCTGCACGTTGAGGACATCGTTGCCATGATCAAGTTCCTCGTTGCGCTGCACGCCGGCGAGAAGACCCTCACGGGCAAGCGCGACGGCCAGGACCACGAGCTGCGCGTTGAGATCGATGACATCGACCACTTCGGCAACCGCCGCATCCGCGCCGTCGGCGAGCTCATCGAGAACCAGGTCCGCACCGGCCTGTCCCGAATGGAGCGCGTCGTCCGCGAGCGGATGACCACCCAGGACGTCGAGGCCATCACGCCGCAGACGCTGATCAACATCCGCCCCGTCGTGGCAGCCATCAAGGAGTTCTTCGGAACGTCCCAGCTGTCCCAGTTCATGGACCAGAACAACCCGCTCTCGGGTCTGACCCACAAGCGCCGCCTGTCGGCTCTTGGCCCGGGTGGTCTGTCCCGCGACCGTGCCGGCATGGAAGTCCGCGACGTGCACCCGTCGCACTACGGACGTATGTGCCCCATCGAAACCCCTGAAGGCCCGAACATTGGCCTGATCGGTTCGCTGGCTTCCTACGGACGCATCAACCCGTTCGGTTTCATCGAGACTCCTTACCGTCTCGTTTCCGAGGGCGTTGTGTCCGATGAGGTCGAGTACCTCACGGCCGACGACGAAGCCGAGGTCCTGATTGCCCAGGCCAACGCGCCGCTGGATGCGAACAAGAAGTTCGCCGAAGAGACCGTCCTGGTCCGCGCCCGTGGTGGTGGAGGCGAGCCTGTGCTGGTCCCCGCCGCCGAGGTCGAGTTCATGGACGTCTCCCCGCGCCAGATGGTGTCCGTGGCTACCGCCCTGATCCCGTTCCTGGAGCATGACGATGCAAACCGCGCCCTCATGGGTGCCAACATGCAGCGCCAGGCCGTGCCGCTGGTCCGTTCCGAGGCACCGTTCGTCGGTACCGGCATGGAGCGTGCCGCCGCCGTAGACGCCGGTGACGTCACCATCGCCAAGAAGGCAGGTGTGGTTACCGAGGTCTCCGCCGAGCTGGTCATCATGCTCAACGACGACGGTACGGAAACCAACTACCGCATCAACAAGTTCGCCCGCTCCAACCAGGGCAACTGTTACAACAACCGTGTCCTGGTGAACGAAGGCCAGCGCCTGGAGGTCGGCGGCATCATCGCCGACGGCCCGGCAACGGACCAGGGCGAACTGGCCCTCGGAAAGAACCTGCTCGTGGCATTCATGTCATGGGAAGGCCACAACTTCGAGGATGCCATTATCCTGTCCCAGCGCATCGTGGCCGAGGACGTTCTGTCCTCCATCCACATCGAGGAGCACGAGATCGATGCCCGCGACACCAAGCTTGGTGCCGAGGAAATCACCCGTGACATCCCCAACGTGTCCGAGGAAGTCCTGGCGGGCCTGGACGAGCGCGGCATCATCCACATCGGTGCCGAGGTTGAAGCCGGCGACATCCTGGTCGGAAAGGTCACGCCCAAGGGCGAGACCGAGCTGACCCCGGAAGAGCGCCTGCTGCGCGCCATCTTCGGTGAGAAGTCCCGCGAAGTGCGCGACACCTCCCTGAAGGTTCCGCACGGCGAGTCCGGCACCGTGATCGGTGTCCGCGTCTTCGACCGCGACAACGACGACGAGCTGCCCCCGGGCGTCAACCAGCTGGTCCGCGTCTACGTGGCTGCCAAGCGTAAGATCACCGACGGCGACAAGCTCGCCGGCCGGCACGGCAACAAGGGCGTTATCTCCAAGATCCTTCCGATCGAGGACATGCCCTTCCTTGCCGACGGTACCCCCGTTGATATCGTCCTGAACCCGCTGGGTGTTCCGGGCCGGATGAACGTCGGCCAGGTGCTGGAAACGCACCTCGGCTGGGTTGCCAAGACCGGCTGGAAGATCGAAGGCGAGCCCGAGTGGGTCAAGCAGCTGCCGAACCTGCCGCGCGAGAGTGGCTCCACCACTGTTGCAACGCCGGTCTTCGACGGCGCGCGTGAAGAGGAAATCACTGGTCTCCTCGACTCCACCAACGTCACCCGCGACGGCGTCCGCCTGATCAACTCTTCAGGCAAGACCCGGCTCTTCGACGGCCGCTCCGGCGAGCCGTTCCCGGATCCGATCTCGGTCGGCTACATGTACATCCTGAAGCTCCACCACCTGGTGGACGACAAGATCCACGCGCGCTCCACCGGCCCGTACTCCATGATCACGCAGCAGCCGCTGGGTGGTAAGGCACAGTTCGGTGGCCAGCGCTTCGGTGAAATGGAAGTGTGGGCGCTCGAAGCCTATGGCGCCGCCTACACGCTCCAGGAACTCCTCACGATCAAGTCCGATGATATCCACGGTCGTGTGAAGGTCTACGAAGCCATCGTCAAGGGCGAGAACATCCCGGAGCCGGGCGTTCCTGAGTCCTTCAAGGTCTTGATCAAGGAAATGCAGTCGCTGTGCCTGAACGTGGAAGTGCTTTCCACGGACGGAACCACAATTGAAATGCGTGACTCTGATGACGCAGTCTTCACGGCTGCGGAAGAACTGGGCATCGATCTGTCTCGTGCAGAGCCCAGTTCCGTAGAAGAGGTCTAGCAGGTGGGGTTCGACGGCGGGTCACCACCCGCCGTCGAACATCACCTCCCTCTTCCCGTAACCCAAGACCTCAGAATTTAGCGAACAAGAGAGAACAGGGACCATATGTCCAGCGAATCCTCCTTCGGCCTCATGCAGATCGGCCTCGCCACCGCGGAAGACATCCGTGGCTGGTCTTACGGCGAGGTTAAGAAGCCGGAAACCATCAATTACCGCACGCTCAAGCCTGAGAAGGACGGCCTCTTCTGCGAGAAGATCTTCGGCCCGTCCCGCGACTGGGAGTGCTACTGCGGTAAGTACAAGCGCGTGCGCTTCAAGGGCATCATCTGCGAGCGGTGTGGCGTTGAGGTCACCCGTGCGAAGGTGCGCCGTGAGCGCATGGGCCACATCGAGCTGGCCGCCCCGGTCACGCACATCTGGTACTTCAAGGGTGTCCCGTCCCGCCTGGGCTACCTCCTTGACCTGGCGCCGAAGGACCTCGAAAAGGTCATTTACTTCGCTGCCTACATGATCACGAGCGTCGACGCTGACAGCCGCCACGAGGAACTGCCCAACCTGCAGGTTGAGCACGACATCGAGAAGAAGCAGCTGATCGACAACCGCGACTCGGACATCGCCACGATCGCCCGCGACCTCGAGAACGAGATTGCCCGTCTCGAAGGCGAAGGCGCCAAGGCTGCCGACAAGAAGAAGGCCCGCGACTCCGCTGACCGCCAGATGGCCAACGTCCGCAAGCGCGCGGATGCTGAAATCGAGCGCCTCGAGCAGGTCTGGGACCGCTTCAAGAACCTGAAGGTCGCTGACCTCGAAGGCGACGAAGGCCTGTACCGCGAACTGCGCGACCGCTACGGCATGTACTTCGAAGGCTCCATGGGTGCCGAGGCCATCAAGAAGCGTCTTGAGAACTTTGACATGCAGGCCGAGTCGGACATGCTCCGCGACATCATCGCCAACGGCAAGGGCCAGCGCAAGACCCGTGCCCTGAAGCGGCTCAAGGTTGTCAATGCCTTCCTGACCACCAACAACAGCCCGCTCGGCATGGTGCTGGACGCCGTCCCGGTGATCCCGCCGGAACTGCGCCCGATGGTCCAGCTGGACGGTGGCCGCTTCGCGACCTCCGACCTCAACGACCT
Source organism: Arthrobacter sp. CG_A4 (assembly GCF_035985125.1). Lineage (NCBI taxonomy): Bacteria > Bacillati > Actinomycetota > Actinomycetes > Micrococcales > Micrococcaceae > Arthrobacter > Arthrobacter sp. CG_A4. Next base: position 16,760 of record NZ_JAXCID010000011.1, read on the forward strand.
CTACCGTCGTGTGATCAACCGCAACAACCGCCTCAAGCGCCTGCTTGATCTCGGTGCCCCGGAGATCATCGTCAACAACGAGAAGCGCATGCTTCAGGAAGCCGTTGACAGCCTCTTCGACAACGGCCGCCGCGGCCGTCCGGTCACCGGACCGGGCAACCGTCCGCTGAAGTCCCTGAGCGACATGCTCAAGGGCAAGCAGGGCCGTTTCCGCCAGAACCTCCTGGGTAAGCGCGTTGACTACTCCGGCCGTTCCGTCATCGTCGTGGGCCCGCAGTTGAAGCTGCACCAGTGCGGTCTGCCGAAGCAGATGGCCCTGGAGCTCTTCAAGCCGTTCGTGATGAAGCGCCTGGTTGACCTCAACCACGCCCAGAACATCAAGTCGGCGAAGCGGATGGTGGAGCGCTACCGCCCGCAGGTCTGGGATGTCCTCGAAGAGATCATCACCGAGCACCCCGTGCTGCTGAACCGTGCACCCACCCTGCACCGTCTCGGCATCCAGGCGTTCGAACCGCAGCTTGTTGAAGGTAAGGCAATCCAGCTTCACCCGCTGGTTTGTGGCGCTTTCAACGCAGACTTCGACGGCGACCAGATGGCAGTGCACCTGCCGCTGAGCCCCGAAGCCCAGGCTGAAGCCCGCATCCTGATGCTGTCCTCGAACAACATCCTGAAGCCCTCCGACGGCCGCCCGGTGACGCTGCCTTCGCAGGATATGATCATCGGCCTCTACCACCTGACCACCAAGCGTGTCGGTTCAGCTGGCGAGGGCCGGATCTTCTCCTCCGTGTCGGAAGCCATCATGGCGTTCGACCTGCACGAACTGCACCTGAACTCCCAGGTCAAGATCCGGCTTGAGGGCTTTGTCCCCTACGCCGGCTGGGAAGCTCCGGAAGGCTATGAACCGGGTCAGACCGTCCTGGTCCAGACCTCGCTGGGACAGGTCCTCTTCAACGAGACCCTGCCCGCCGATTACCCGTGGGTGGAGAACGTTGCGGACAAGGGCGAACTGTCCACGATCGTCAACGACCTCGCCGAGCGCTACCCGAAGGTGGTCACGGCGGCAACGCTGGACAACCTGAAGGATGCCGGTTTCTACTGGGCCACCCGGTCCGGCGTCACCGTCGCCATCTCCGACATCGAGGTGCCCAAGGACAAGCCGCGGATCCTCGCCGGTTACGAGACTATGGCCGCCAAGATCCAGGGCCAGTACGACAAAGGCCTGATCGACGACGACGAGCGTCGCCAGGAACTGATCGAGATCTGGAACAAGGCAACGAACGAAATCGCCCAGGCGATGCGTGACAACCTGTCGCCGATGAACACCATCAACCGCATGGTGTCCTCCGGTGCCCGTGGTAACTGGATGCAGGTCCGTCAGATCGCGGGTATCCGTGGCCTGGTGGCCAACCCCAAGGGTGAGATCATCCCGCGTCCCATCAAGTCCTCCTACCGCGAGGGCCTGTCGGTGCTGGAATACTTCATCGCCACGCACGGTGCCCGTAAGGGTCTGGCTGACACCGCGCTGCGTACCGCCAACTCGGGTTACCTGACCCGTCGTCTGGTGGACGTCTCGCAGGACGTCATCGTCCGTGAGGAGGACTGCGGCACCGAGCGCGGCCTCATGACGGCCATTGCGGTGGCGGACGCCAACGGTGAGCTGGTCCTCGACGAGAACGTCGAGAACAGCGCCTACGCCCGGACCCTGGCCGTGGACGTCGTTGACTCCAAGGGCAAGGTCCTAGCAGCAGCCGGCACCGACTGCGGCGACGTGGTCATTGCCGAACTGTTCGCAGCCGGCATCACCGAAGTCAAGGTCCGCTCCGTACTCACCTGTGAGTCCGGCGTCGGCACCTGCGCCCTGTGCTACGGCCGTTCGCTGGCCACGGGTAAGACGGTGGACATCGGTGAGGCAGTGGGCATCATCGCCGCACAGTCCATCGGTGAGCCGGGTACCCAGCTGACCATGCGTACGTTCCACACCGGTGGTGCTGTTTCCTCCAGTGGTGGCGACGACATCACCCAGGGTCTGCCCCGTATCCAGGAGCTCTTTGAAGCCCGTACTCCGAAGGGTGTCGCACCGATTGCTGAAGCAGCCGGCCGCATCACCATCGAAGAGTCCGAGCGCCAGATGCGCCTGGTCATCACACCCGATGACGGATCCGAAGAGATCGCTTACCCGGTGCTGCGCCGTTCACGTCTTCTCATCGAAGACGGCGAGCACGTCAGCGTCGGCCAGAAGCTCATCAACGGTCCGGTCGACCCCAAGCAGGTTCTGCGCATCATGGGCCCCCGTGCCGCGCAGAAGTTCCTGGTGGACGAAGTCCAGGGCGTGTACCGCAGCCAGGGCATCGGTATCCACGACAAGCATGTCGAGGTTATCGTCCGCCAGATGCTGCGCCGCGTCACGGTCATCGAGTCCGGCGAATCGGATCTGCTGCCCGGCGAGCTCGCCGAGCGCAGCCGCTTCGAGGATGCCAACCGCCGTGTTGTGTCCGAGGGAAAGACGCCGGCATCCGGGCGTCCCGAGCTCATGGGCATCACCAAGGCGTCCCTGGCGACCGAGTCCTGGCTGTCCGCAGCTTCCTTCCAGGAGACCACCCGCGTCCTGACGCAGGCGGCCATGGAAGGCAAGAGCGATCCGCTGCTCGGCCTCAAGGAAAATGTCATCATCGGTAAGCTCATCCCGGCCGGCACGGGTCTCCCGCGCTACACCGAGGTCACGGTGGAGCCCACTGAAGAAGCTAAGGCCAATCTGTTCACCGGCCCCAGCGCGTTCAGTGACTTCTCCTACGATTCCCTGGGCGGCGACGGGGCTCCCGAGTTCCACGCCATCCCGCTGGATGACTACGACCTGGGAAGCGACTTCCGCTAGCGGGTAGGTCAAAGCCTGCACCATGGGATGGTCCCGCACCGCAAGGTGGGGGGCCATCCCCTTTTAAACCCGTCGGAGTGGGCGCGGATTAAGGGCTGGGGGCCGTCCGTGTTAGTCTTAGTATTAATTGTTTTGTGGCAGTGGATGAGTGCGCTGGCTACAGCTGAGAAGCTGGGTCAGGACGACGTTTCCGGTTTGCAGGGTTCCTGTGCAACGTATGCCACATTTTCGCATGCCTAGGGGCACTCCAGGATGTAAATCCGTGAGTCCCGGCGTGCGGTCCGACTATTAAGGCTTCGCCACAGCTGCCCCGGAGAGAACTTCACGGCTCGGGCGGCGGGGCGCAGCGACAAGAGAGCGGCTGCCACCGGCCGCTCCGGATAAAACGGAGAACACGAGAGTGCCTACGATTAACCAGCTGGTCCGCAAGGGCCGCACGCCTAAGGTCAAAAAGACCAAGGCACCCGCGCTTAACGGCAGCCCGATGCGCCGCGGTGTTTGCACCCGCGTGTACACCACCACCCCGAAGAAGCCGAACTCGGCCCTCCGTAAGGTGGCACGTGTGCGCCTCAACGGCGGCGTTGAAGTCACCGCTTACATCCCCGGTGTAGGCCACAACCTCCAGGAGCACTCCATTGTGCTTGTACGTGGCGGCCGTGTTAAGGACCTTCCGGGTGTCCGCTACAAGATCGTCCGTGGCGCCCTCGATACCCAGGGTGTCAAAAACCGTAAGCAGGCTCGTAGCCGCTACGGCGCAAAGATGGAGAAGAAGTAATATGCCTCGCAAGGGTCCGGCCCCTAAGCGGCCGCTAGTTCTAGATCCCGTTTACGGCTCCCCGCTGGTCACCCAGCTCATCAACAAGGTGCTGGTTGACGGCAAGAAGTCCACCGCAGAGCGCATTGTCTACGGTGCCCTTGAGGGTGCCCGTGCCAAGTCCGGCGGCGACCCGGTTGCCTCCCTGAAGAAGGCCATGGAGAACGTCAAGCCTTCCCTCGAGGTCCGCTCCCGCCGCGTCGGTGGCGCCACCTACCAGGTTCCGGTTGAGGTCAAGCCGGGCCGCTCCACGGCCCTCGCCCTGCGCTGGCTGGTGGGCTACTCCAAGGCCCGCCGGGAGAAGACCATGACCGAGCGCCTCCAGAACGAGATTCTGGATGCGTCCAACGGTCTCGGTGCCGCTGTGAAGCGTCGCGAAGACACCCACAAGATGGCCGAGTCCAACAAGGCCTTCGCACACTACCGCTGGTAATACTTCCCGGACGCCGCCGGCTCAACCGAGCCGGCGGCGAACGTGCAGTCCATCCGAAAGGGAGACACCGTGGCACAGGACGTGCTTACCGACCTTAGCAAGGTCCGCAACATCGGCATTATGGCCCACATCGATGCCGGCAAGACCACTACTACCGAGCGCATCCTGTTCTACACAGGCGTGAACCACAAGATCGGCGAAACGCACGACGGCGCGTCGACGACTGACTGGATGGAACAGGAAAAGGAACGCGGCATCACCATCACGTCTGCCGCCGTGACCTGCTTCTGGGAAAACAACCAGATCAACATCATCGACACCCCCGGCCACGTCGACTTCACGGTTGAGGTGGAGCGCTCCCTGCGCGTCCTCGACGGTGCAGTTGCCGTATTCGACGGCAAGGAAGGCGTGGAGCCGCAGTCTGAGACTGTCTGGCGCCAGGCCGACAAGTACAACGTCCCGCGCATCTGCTTCGTCAACAAGATGGACAAGCTCGGCGCTGACTTCTACTTCACCGTTGACACCATCATCAGCCGCCTTGGTGCCAAGCCGCTCGTTATGCAGCTTCCGATCGGCGCCGAGAACGACTTCATCGGCGTTGTGGATCTGCTCTTCATGCGTGCGCTGGTCTGGCCCGGCGACTCCAAGGGCGACGTCACCATGGGTGCCAAGTACGAGATCCAGGAGATCCCGGCTGACCTCAGGGAAAAGGCTGAGGAGTACCGCGCGACGCTCATTGAGACCGTTGCGGAGTCCTCCGAAGAGCTGATGGAAAAGTACCTCGAAGGCGAAGAAATCTCCGTCGAGGAGCTCAAGGCCGGCATCCGCAAGATGACGATCAACTCCGAGCTCTACCCGGTCTTCTGCGGCTCCGCGTTCAAGAACCGCGGCGTTCAGCCGATGCTCGACGCCGTCGTGGACTACCTGCCGAACCCGCTCGACGTCCCGCCGATGATCGGTCACGATACCCGCGACGAAGAGAAGGAACTGACGCGCAAGCCGTCCTCCGAAGAGCCGTTCTCGGCCCTGGCGTTCAAGATTGCTACGCACCCGTTCTTCGGCCAGCTGACCTTCATCCGCGTGTACTCCGGTCACGTGGAAGCAGGCTCCCAGGTTGTCAACTCGACCAAGGGCAAAAAAGAGCGCATCGGCAAGCTGTTCCAGATGCACGCCAACAAGGAAATGCCGGTTGACGGCGCTACCGCCGGCCACATCTACGCAGCGATCGGGCTCAAGGACACCACCACGGGAGACACCCTGTGCGACCCGGCAAACCAGATCGTCCTTGAGTCCATGAGCTTCCCGGAGCCCGTGATCTCTGTTGCAATCGAGCCGAACACCAAGGGTGACCAGGAGAAGCTCTCCACCGCCATCCAGAAGCTCTCCGCTGAGGACCCCACCTTCCAGGTCTCCCTCAACGTGGACACCGGTCAGACCATCATCGCCGGCATGGGCGAGCTCCACCTGGACATCCTGGTGGACCGCATGCGCCGCGAATTCAAGGTCGAGGCGAACGTCGGCAAGCCGCAGGTTGCTTACCGCGAAACCATCAAGAAGGCTGTAGAGCGTCACGACTACACGCACAAGAAGCAGACCGGTGGTTCCGGCCAGTTCGCGAAGATCCAGATCGCGATCGCACCCTTGGACACGTCCGACGGCGAAATGTACGAGTTCGAGAACAAGGTCACCGGTGGCCGCATTCCGCGCGAATACATCCCGTCCGTCGATGCCGGAATCCAGGATGCGCTGAATGACGGCGTCCTGGCCGGTTACCCGGTTGTCGGTATCAAGGCCACGCTGATTGACGGCGCTTACCACGATGTTGACTCCTCGGAGATGGCGTTCAAGATCGCCGGCCGGATGGCTTTCAAGGAAGCTGCACGCAAGGCGAACCCCATCCTGCTCGAACCGCTGATGGATGTCGAGGTCCGCACCCCTGAGGAATACATGGGTGAAGTAATCGGTGACCTCAACTCCCGCCGTGGCCAGATGCAGTCCATGGAGGATGCCCAGGGCGTCAAGGTCATCCGTGCGCACGTCCCGCTGTCCGGCATGTTCGGCTACATCGGTGACCTGCGCTCGAAGACCCAGGGCCGCGCCGTGTACTCCATGACGTTCCACAGCTACGCGGAGGTCCCGAAGGCGTTTGCCGACGAGATCATCCAGAAGAACCGCGGCGAGTAGTCCCTAGGACTTTTCGCTGTAGCAAACTCGGTGGTGTTTCCGGTTCCGGAAATTCACCTGGTGCAGGTGGCCGGCTCCGGCCAACCGCTTTTCCGGTCAAGCCGGGACCGGCCATCTGCACCGACAGGCTCGAGGGACTAGTGTTAGTTCCTGAATCTGCAATTTCATCAATCCAAAGCCCCCCAAGTAGACTTACTGAAGTTTCGCCGCGACAAGCGCGGTCGAAGGGTAAGTCATTTGAAAACGTTCTAGGAGGAACCTGTGGCAAAGGCAAAGTTCGAGCGGACTAAGCCGCACGTTAACATCGGCACCATTGGTCACGTTGACCACGGTAAGACGACGTTGACGGCCGCGATTTCCAAGGTGCTGTACGACAAGTACCCGACACTCAACGAGCAGCGCGACTTCGCGTCCATTGACTCTGCTCCCGAAGAGCGTCAGCGCGGCATTACCATCAACATCTCCCACGTTGAGTACCAGACCGAGAAGCGCCACTACGCACACGTAGACGCTCCGGGTCACGCTGACTACATCAAGAACATGATCACCGGTGCTGCCCAGATGGACGGTGCAATCCTCGTGGTTGCCGCCACTGACGGCCCGATGGCTCAGACCCGCGAGCACGTTCTGCTGGCCCGCCAGGTTGGCGTTCCCTACCTGCTGGTGGCGCTGAACAAGTCGGACATGGTCGATGACGAAGAGCTCCTGGACCTCGTCGAAATGGAAGTTCGCGAGCTGCTTTCGGCTCAGGGCTTCGACGGCGATGAGGCTCCGGTTGTACGCGTTTCCGGTCTGAAGGCACTCGAAGGCGACCCGGTTTGGGTCAAGTCCGTCGAGGACCTCATGGAAGCTGTGGACAACTCCGTGCCGGACCCCGTCCGTGACCGTGACAAGCCGTTCCTGATGCCGATCGAAGATGTTTTCACGATCACCGGCCGTGGCACCGTCGTAACGGGCCGCGCCGAGCGTGGAACCCTCGCCATCAACTCCGAGGTCGAGATCGTCGGCATCCGCCCGATCCAGAAGACCACGGTCACCGGTATCGAGATGTTCCACAAGCAGCTCGACGAAGCATGGGCGGGCGAGAACTGTGGCCTCCTGCTCCGCGGTCTGAAGCGCGATGACGTAGAGCGTGGCCAGGTTGTCGTCAAGCCGGGGTCCATCACCCCGCACACCGACTTCGAGGCCAACGTCTACATCCTCTCCAAGGACGAAGGCGGGCGTCACAACCCGTTCTACTCCAACTACCGCCCGCAGTTCTACTTCCGCACCACGGACGTAACCGGCGTTATCACCCTGCCGGAAGGCACGGAAATGGTTATGCCCGGCGACAACACTGAGATGACCGTTGCGCTCATCCAGCCCATCGCCATGGAAGAGGGCCTCGGCTTCGCTATCCGCGAAGGCGGCCGCACCGTTGGTTCAGGACGCGTCACCAAGATCGTCAAGTAGTACTTGAAGATCTTTGTCTAGATCTCTGACCGGTTTGGCCGTCTGACGGCCGCCGTGACGTCTGGAACAGCCCCGCTGCACTCGCAGCGGGGCTGTTCTTTGATATGATTTCTCTATTCATTGGATTTATGGGCTGAGCGGAGCAGGACAGCCTTCGTAGAGAAGGATTTTCTTATGTCGACGGCTGTCCAAACTCTGCTGATTCTATTGCTGCTCGCGGGAGCTCTGCTGTTGGGGATCCGTTGGGGGAGGGGCAGGGAACGCCGCAGGGCCGCCGACGTCGGGAATGCAGCGTTCGCCGCCGGTTTCCGTGCGGGGCATCTCCGGGGCTGGCACGATGCGTGCGCCGCCGCGGAACAGCGGCCAATTTCTGTTGCCGCCGTGGCGCCGGCCCCCGTGGAGCCGCCGGTTGCCTCGGCGCCTCCGCAGCGGCAGCAGCCGCCGGTACCGTGGTTCCCGCCGGGGCACGCGGCGCCGCAGCGACAGCAGCCTGCCCCGCGCCCGGCGCCGCAGCGTCAGCAGCCGGCCCCGCGTCCGGCCCCGGGGCCGGTGCGGACGCCACAAGCTCCGCCACAAGCCCCGCCACAAGCTCCGCCGCCCAAGTCGGCCGGGGAGCGCGCCGCCCGGAAGGAACGGCGGGACCGTCAGAACATCAACATCACGCTCTACATTGCCAGTCTGCTGCTGGTAGCCGCAGGTGCCCTGTTTCTGGGAACGTCGCTGCCGGAAGTCCTCCGCTTCGCCGGAGTCTGCGCCATCACGGCCCTGTTCTACGGTTCAGGCCTGATGCTTCATGCCCGGGTCCCCCGGCTTAGGCCCGCGGCCGTGGCGTTCGCGGGAACGGGGCTGGCGCTTGTTCCAGTGGCCGGCCTGGCCATGTACAACTTTGTCCTCCACGACGGCCCCGCCGCCTGGCTGGTCACATCCTTTGTAGGCACAGTGGCCTACATCGCCGCGGCCGTGCGGATGGACAGCCGGATCCTCGTCTTCCTGTCCCTCACCTTCCTGGTCTCCACCACCTACTCCGGCATCGCGGTCCTGGGCGGCGCGCTGGTCTGGTACTTCGCGGGCATGATCGGCCTTGCCGCAGCCCTGACGCTGCTTGCCCAGCTGCGGCCCCGCTGGCTGCCGCCCGTCTACCTCAAGCCGCTGATGGATCTCCACCCCTTCGTGGTCCCTGCCGTCGCGCTGGCCGTGACCTTTATGCCGCAGTTACTGGGCAAGGGCGAGTACGCCCTCATCATGTTCCTCTGCGGCGTCTTCTTTGCCCTGATGACGGCTGTGCCGCAGGGCCGGTTCCGTGTCGCCCAGTACTACGGTGCGCGGCTGAGCCTGACGCTCTCGGCCGCCGTCGGCGTGTGGGCCGTGAGCGGTAGCCTGCCCGGGCCACTGCTGGCAGCGCTTATGCTGGCAGCCCTGCAGGTGGTGCTGCTTGCCTCCGGCTTGAACCTCCTTCCCGATGTACTGCTGGGATCTGCTCGCCGCCGGCGGGCGGACGCCCTCGGCACCTACGGGCTGCAACTGTTGCTGACCCTGCTCTGGTCAGCGGCGACCTTCTTCGACGCCGCCGGGAGCCCGGCCGCGGGCGTCCCCCTGTGGGGGCCGCTCCTGCTTGCGCTCCTCACCGGAATGGTCATCGCGGTACGGCTCGGCGGTGCGGCGGAGTGGGCCCCGGTTTCGGCCCTGATGCTTGCCGGGACCTTCGGTGACAGTGACAGGGCCGGGGTCTGGGCGCCGTCCGGCTTCCTCATCCTGGCCGTGCTGTTCTGGTCCCTGCGCTCCCGGTCCGCGGCAGAACCCCTGCGCCGGCACTTCGTCCTTGCCGCCCGGATCGTCGCCACGGCGGCCGTCCCCACCATCGCCGCCGTCATGGTCGGCGACGGTCCCGGCGAGGCCGCGGTGGTCGTGTTCGCCCTCTCGCTGGCACTGATGGCCCAGCAGCTCGGGACGGCAGCACTTCTTCGGGCGGGCGTGGCGACGTTTGCCCCGAACGCCAGCCTCTTCGGCTTCTCCGCAGCAGCCGTCCCGGCCCTGGCCGTCCTGGCGCTGACGGACCGCTCGGACGGGATGACGCTCACGGGAGCAGCCGTCGTATTGCAGCTTCTGGCGTCGTTTGGCACCGGTTGGGCACTGAACCGCCGTTCCGATGCCGCGGCGCCCTGGCGTCCCGCCGTCGCAGAACTGCTGCCCGTGGGAATGGCACTGGCGCTGGTGGGCATGGCGTTTACCGCCGTATCCCTGGAGTGTGGAAACCTCGCCCTGGTCCTGACCGTGCTCTATCTGGCCGCGACCGGGCTGCGACGCCGGGCGATTCAGCAACGATGGGGCTACTGGTGGCTGGGACGGGCAGCCGGCACCGTCCTGCTGCTGACAGCTTTCCACCAGCTCAGCCGGGCAAGCGGACCGCTGCTGCTCGGCGGCGAGGAAATCACTCTCACTACGGTCGCCGTGTTTGCGCTGGGGCTGCAGCTCGCCCTCCCGCTCCTGGCGGAGGTCTGCGGTAGGGCTCCCCGCGGCGTCCTCGCCGACGCCGCCGCCGTGCTGGCGCTGGAGGTTTTCGCACTGCTGGTGTTGCTGGCCGCCGGTTTCCGTGGCCCGGACGCCGGGGGATGGCAGCTCACCGCGGCGGTAGTCATCATCGCCGTCGGCGCGGCGGCCTCGGGCTTTGTGTTGCGGGCGCGTGCCGGCGCGTTGGCCTTCGCGCCCGCCGCTTTGGCCGTGCTGCTGCTGGCCCGCGCGGGAACGGCGCTCGACGTCGAGCTGGTGCTTGGCATCATGGCCGTCTTCAGCGCCGTTATGGTGGTCTCCGCCGTCGGCCGCATTGTGAAGGGCGTGTACTTTGCGGCCGCACGGGTGCTGGCCCTTGCCCTGGCACTTGTGCTCAGCTACGACGCCACAGCGTCGGTGACTGCGGTGTCGGTGACCTTTGCGCTGGTGCTTGCTGCGCAGCACGTGGTCCGCTGGCTGATGCGGCACCGCCTTGAAGAGGTCCCCTTCCAGCAGGCCGCGGTCTGGATCACCCTGGCCGGCCAGGCGGTCCTTCCCGGCAGCTACCTGACGGCCCAGGCGGACGACGGCGGCCGCTGGGTCGTCCTGCTGCAGCTTGCCCTGCTGCTGGTCTCCGCTGCGGTGGCGAGCCGGCTGTTCGCAGCCCGCGGGGCGGCCTACCTGACCGTCCCCGCGGCGGTATTCGGCGTCGTGGTACTGGGGCCGGTGCCGGACTTCGAGGGCACCTCGTCGGCGGAAGCGTTCCTCGCCGGGCCGCTGCTGAGCCATAACGGCGTAGTCCTGGGCCTGCTGGCGCTTTCCATCGCCGCGGTGGCGGCCGGACTCCTGAGCAGGGGCAGGGCCCGGACTGGCGGGGAGCGCTGGCTCTGGCTGGCAGCGGCGGGTGGCTTCGTCATGTCGGCCCTGGCTCTGGCGCCGTTTGCTTCCGGCTGGCTGACGGGGGCTTCGTTGTTGGTGCTGGCAGCCGTCTGCTTCACGGCCTCGCACCTGGAACGGTGGCCCATGCTCTACCTTCCGGCCGCAGCGGCGGTGCTTGCCGGGGCAACGCTGGTAGTGTCCGGCCTGCCGGACGCCGTGCCGGGTCCTTGGGGCGGCTTCCTGCCGTGGCTGGCGGGCTGTGTTCCTGCCGCCGCGGGCCTTTACTCGGCCCGGTTGCTGCGCCGCGACCCGCTGTCCACGGACCGCTTCCGTTGCTGGTCGCTGGCGGGGGCGGCCAGTCTCGGCCTGGCCCTGGCCGCGGCCGCCGGACTGCGGCTCGACGCAACTTCCTGGACAGGGGCCGTTCTGGTGGCAGCCACCGCCGCGGTGGTCAGCGTCGAGGTGCCCGCGAAGGACCGGAGGCTGAGTGCCGAACTGGGGCTTTTTGCGACGACGGCGGCGTTCCAGCGCGCCGTGCTGTTCACCGGTTCCGGCGGGCCCGATCCCTTCTGGGCGCTGCAGTGGTATGTGATCCTCGCCGCGGCGCTCGGGGTGCTGCGGATGTTTTCCGGGGACCGGACGGCGGGCCGTATTCTGATCTCCGTTGCCGCCGGGCTGCACTCATTGGGCGGACTGGGGATTATTTTCGGTGGCGACGCCGGGCAACAGCTCTGGACGCTGGCGCTTCTCGCGGGGCTCCTGGTCGCCGGGCTTGCCTACGGTGAAAGGCTGTTGGTCTGGTGGGGCGCCGCGGGCGTGGCACTGTGCATCATGTGGGCCATGCGCCAGTACACCTTTGCGCTGCTGGCACTCATCGCCGCGGCCCTGATCGCCGTCGCGGTCTGGCGGCTCAACCGCGACAAGCCGGCGGCCGCCGAGGCAGCCGTGGACCGGCAGCCGGCCGACCATTTTTAGCGGGCAGCGGGCAGCGGGCAGCCGGCACTGATATCGTTGCTCCCGACGAAGGGAGCTCACCGTGGGCTGGATCATTTTCCTGTTGGTGGCCGTTGCCGTTGTCGCGGCCGTCTTTTGGGCCAAGAAGCATTTCCGCCACGAGATTGACCGCGCCAAGCGCATCAACCGGGCCAATAAGGAGCAGTAGCACCCGGCGAGCGGGAGGGCCCGGCCCGCTCAGCCTTTCCTGGCCCGGCTGAGTGCCTGGTACCAGTAGTAGGAATCCTTAGGGGTGCGCTCCTGGGTGTCGAAGTCCACATGGACCAGTCCGAAGCGCTGCGAATATCCCGCCGCCCACTCGAAGTTGTCCATCAGGGTCCAGACGTAGTAGCCCAGCAGCTCCACGTCCTCGGCGATGCCGCCGGGGCCGGTGGCGTCAAGTGCATGGTTGAGGTGGGCCGCAATGTAGCTGATCCGGTCCGCATCCGCGATCGGTCCGTCGACGTGATCGGGTTCGGGGAAGCTGGCGCCGCTTTCGGTGATGTACAGCGGGGGGAGCTGCCCGCCATAGCGGTCCTTCAGTTCGCGGAGCAACGGTCCCAGGTGATCCGGTGCCACCGGCCAGCCGAAACCCGTAGTCGCGTATTCCGGGAAGGCCGCGAGATGGAACGGCATCTTGAGCATGGCGTCCGCAGCGCCGGCCGGACTCTCGCCGGGGCCGCGTCCGGTGGCAACCTTGACCGGGTAGTAGTAGTTCAGCCCGTAGAAATCCAGCGGCTGGTGGATGGTCCGCAGATCCGCATCGGAGATCTTGCCCATCGACCGGAACCACGGCCTGGCAATCAGCGGCACCTTCGGGTACCGGCCCAGGAGGATCGGGTCCGCGTAGACCCGGTTCAGGACCAGATCGAAGATGTTCGCGAGGAAGCGGTCCGTCACCGAGCGGGACGCTGGCCGGACCGGGGAGTGCAGATTGGTGACGCCCACGGCGCCGGTGACTCCCTCAGCACGCAGCGCCTGCACAGCCAGTCCGTGGCCGAGGAGCTGATGGTGGACCGAAGGCAAGGCGTCGAAGAGCAGGCCGTGTCCCGGGGCGTGGACCCCCAGGGCATAACCGTTGAGGGTCACCGACACCGGTTCGTTGAGCGTCACCCATTGGGCTACGCGGTCGCCGAAGCGCCGGCCGGCCGCCGCACTGTACTCTGCGAAGCGCTCCGCGGTGGAGCGGTTCAGCCAGCCGCCGCGGTGCTCCAGCGGCAGGGGAGTGTCCCAGTGGTACAGGGTGGCCATGGGGGAGATGCCGGCCTCGAGCAGCCGGTCGATCAGCCGGTCGTAGAAGTCGAGACCTGCACGGTTGAACGGACCGGTACCGTCAGGCTGGATCCGCGGCCAGGAGATGGAAAAACGGTAGGAGTCGATCCCCAGGGCGCGCATCAGTTCGACGTCTTCGGGGGTCCGGTTGTAGTGGTCGCAGGCGACGGCGGGGGAATGGCCATCCTGGATGCTGCCTGGTTTCTCGGCAAAGGCATCCCAGCCGGATGGCCCGCGGCCACCGGCCGAGAGGGCGCCCTCTATCTGGAAGGCAGCCGAGGCAACTCCGAGCTGGAACTCCGGGTTCAGGCGCGCGGCAAGGGCCTGAACAGCTGCAGAATCCTGCACAGTCATGTCCCCATCATCCATTCGAAGGTTGCTGGGGGCAATGAGCGGACGGCTGCCGCCGTCGTCGGGAACCTGCCGCCGCAGGCACCCCCTCCGTCTGGCGCTGATTCGCTTCTGTCCGTATATTCCGGCATACTAAATGAGTTGTTCAAGCGCTCCTTCGCGTCCCGATCCGGATAATGCCGGGTGTCAGGGTCCAGGTGGGAGACCAAACATAACCAACTCCCCATGGAACTGCGGACGAGTACGCGTGAAAAGCGCGACACGCCCGACCGCGGGGGTCGGTTACGCCGGCAGGTTGAGGAACCCGGAGTTTTCCGGATTCAGCTTGTGCGGCGGGTGGTAGTTACAACTTCAATTGCTTCGGCAGCCACATGCAACACGCAAGTAAACAGAGCAGCCCTCACCGGAGCAGCACTAACTGAAAGAGAGTCAGGCGACATGGCGGGACAAAAAATCCGCATCCGGCTGAAGTCATACGACCACGAGGTCATTGACTCTTCAGCACGGAAGATCGTTGAGACGGTCACGCGCGCAGGCGCCACGGTAGTTGGCCCTGTGCCGCTGCCGACGGAGAAGAACATCTACTGCGTCATCCGCTCTCCGCACAAGTACAAGGACAGCCGTGAGCACTTCGAAATGCGGACTCACAAGCGTCTGATCGACATCATCGACCCCACGCCCAAGGCTGTTGATTCGCTGATGCGTCTCGACCTGCCGGCCGACGTGAACATCGAAATCAAGCTGTAGGGAGGTGCTGAGAGACTATGACCGCAACCCGTAACGTTAAGGGCCTGCTGGGCACGAAGCTCGGCATGACCCAGGTCTGGGACGAGAACAACAAGCTCATCCCCGTCACTGTGGTCCAGGCTGACTCGAACGTCATCACGCAGGTGCGTAATGCAGCCACGGATGGCTATGTCGCCGTTCAGATCGGCTACGGCCAGATTGATCCCCGCAAGGTCACCAAGCCGCTGGCTGGTCACTTTGACAAGGCAGGCGTCACGCCTCGCCGCCACGTCGTCGAACTGCGCACTGCAGATGCTGACTCTTACGAGCTGGGCCAGGAGCTTTCTGTTGAGCTCTTCGAAGCCGGCCAGAAGATCGACGTCGTTGGCACCACCAAGGGTAAGGGCTTCGCCGGTGTTATGAAGCGTCACGGCTTCCACGGCGTTGGTGCTTCCCACGGTGCACACAAGAACCACCGTAAGCCCGGTTCAATCGGTGGCGCATCCACCCCGAGCCGCGTCTTCAAGGGCATGAAAATGGCCGGCCGCATGGGCGCCGTGCGTCACACCACGCTGAACCTCACGGTCCACGCGGTTGACGTCGAGAAGTCGCTGCTCCTCATCAAGGGCGCCGTTCCCGGCGCCCGCGGCCAGGTCGTCCTCGTACGCACCGCCGTGAAGGGAGCCTAGTTCAATGACTAGCACTGTCAAGGTTGACCTGCCTGCAGAGATCTTCGACGTACAGACCAACGTGCCGCTGCTGCACCAGGTCGTCGTTGCCCAGCTCGCTGCTGCTCGCCAGGGTACCCACAAAACCAAGACCCGCGCCGAGGTTTCCGGTGCAGGTCGCAAGCCGTTCAAGCAGAAGGGCACGGGCCGCGCCCGTCAGGGTTCAATCCGTGCTCCGCACATGACCGGTGGTGGCGTTGTCCACGGCCCCACGCCGCGTGACTACAGCCAGCGCACCCCCAAGAAGATGATTGCTGCTGCACTGCGCGGAGCTCTCTCTGACCGCGCCCGCAACAACCGCATCCACGTTATTGCTGAACTGGTGGCCGGCACCAAGCCGTCCTCCAGCGCTGCACTGGCGACTCTGCGGGGTGTCTCCGAGCGTAAGAACCTGCTCGTCGTTATCGAGCGCGCCAACGATGTTGCTGCACTCTCCGTGCGCAACCTCACGGATGTTCACGTTCTGTACGCAGACCAGCTGAACACCTACGACGTTCTCGTTTCCGATGACGTTGTCTTCACCAAGGCTGCCTACGAAGCATTCGTTGCTGACCGGGCAGTGGCAAAGAACGGGGAGGATGCCAAGTGAGTGCAGCCACCATCAAAGACCCGCGCGACGTGGTGCTTGCACCCGTCGTCTCGGAAAAGAGCTACGGCCTGATCGATGAGGGCAAGTACACCTTCCTGGTGGACCCCCGCTCGAACAAGACCGAGATCAAGCTGGCCGTGGAGAAAATCTTCTCCGTCAAGGTCGACTCGATCAACACCATCAACCGTGCCGGTAAGCGCAAGCGAACCAAATTCGGATGGGGTACCCGCAAAAACACCAAGCGTGCAATTGTGAGCCTCAAAGAAGGCACGATCGACATCTTCGGCGGTCCGCTCTCGTAGCGGAGACCACTTTAACGAGGAAATAAATTATGGGAATCCGTAAATATAAGCCGACTACCCCGGGCCGACGCGGCTCGAGCGTAGCGGACTTCACTGAAATCACGCGGTCGACGCCGGAAAAGTCGTTGGTACGTCCCCTCCCGAAAAAGGGTGGCCGTAACAACACCGGTAAGATCACGACCCGTCACAAGGGTGGTGGACACAAGCGCCAGTACCGTCTGATCGACTTCCGTCGCCACGACAAAGACGGCGTCAACGCCCGCGTTGCCGAGATTGAGTACGATCCGAACCGTACGGCTCGCATCGCACTCCTGCACTACATTGATGGAACCAAGCGTTACATCATTGCCCCGAACAAGCTGGCCCAGGGCGACACCGTAGAAGCAGGTGCCAACGCTGATATCAAGCCTGGCAACAACCTGCCGCTGCGCAACATCCCGGTGGGTACCGTTATCCACGCAGTCGAACTGCGTCCGGGTGGCGGCGCCAAGATGGGCCGCTCCGCCGGCGCATCGATCCAGCTCGTTGCCAAGGAAGGCCGTTTCGCCCAGCTGCGCCTGCCCTCCGGCGAAATCCGCAACGTTGACGTGCGCTGCCGCGCAACCGTCGGCGAGGTGGGCAACGCCGAGCAGTCGAACATCAACTGGGGTAAGGCCGGCCGTATGCGCTGGAAGGGCGTTCGCCCGACCGTCCGTGGTGTCGCCATGAACCCGGTTGACCACCCCCACGGTGGTGGCGAGGGTAAGACGTCCGGTGGACGTCACCCCGTCAACCCGAACGGTAAGCGCGAAGGCCGCACCCGCCGTCCCAACAAAGAGAGCGACAAGCTTATTGTTCGTCGCCGTCGTACTGGCAAGAACAAGCGATAGGAGTCTGGACACATGCCACGCAGCCTGAAAAAAGGTCCTTTCGTTGACCAGCACCTCTTTGTGAAGGTAGCAAGGGAAAACGAAAAGGGCACCAAGAACGTCATCAAGACCTGGTCCCGCCGTTCGATGATCATCCCCGACATGCTCGGGCACACGATCGCCGTGCACGACGGACGCAAGCACATCCCGGTGTTTGTCACTGAGTCGATGGTCGGGCACAAGCTCGGCGAATTCGCTCCCACGCGGACATTCCGCGGCCATGTCAAGGACGACCGTAAGGGCAAGCGCCGCTAGGCGCCTGCACTTACGTCAAAGACGAGAGAAGGAAAGCAATGGAAGCCAAGGCAATTGCGCGTCACATCCGCGTAACGCCTATGAAGGCCCGGCGCGTCGTCAACCTTGTTCGTGGTAAGCAAGCGAATGAGGCTCTGGCAATTCTGAAGTTTGCCCCGCAGGCAGCTTCGGAGCCGGTATTCAAGGTAGTTCAGTCGGCAATCTCCAACGCCCGGGTCCTCGCGGACCGCGACGGCGTGGCGTTTGACGAAGGTGACCTCATCATCAGCGAAATGTATGTTGATGAAGGCCCGACCATGAAGCGGTTCCAGCCGCGAGCCCAGGGTCGTGCATTTCAGATCAAGAAGCGCACGAGCCACATCACCGTGGTAGTCGCTACCCCGGAGAAAGAGGAGGCTCGCTAAGTGGGACAGAAAGTTAACCCGCACGGGTTCCGACTCGGCATCACCACCGATCACGTATCGCACTGGTTTGCTGACAGCACCAAGCCCGGCCAGCGGTACAAGGACTTCGTCCGCGAAGACATCCGCATCCGCCAGCTCATGTCCACGGGTATGGAGCGCGCCGGTATCGCCAAGGTTGAAATCGAGCGCACCCGCGACCGTGTCCGCGTGGATATCCACACGGCACGTCCGGGCATCGTTATCGGCCGCCGCGGCGCAGAAGCAGACCGCATCCGCGGCGAGCTCGAAAAGCTCACGGGCAAGCAGGTCCAGCTGAACATCCTCGAGGTCAAGAACCCCGAGATGGAAGCTCAGCTTGTTGCCCAGGGCGTTGCTGAGCAGCTGACTTCCCGCGTGGCTTTCCGCCGTGCGATGAAGAAGGCCATGCAGTCCGCACAGCGTGCCGGTGCCAAGGGCATCCGGATCGCTTGCTCGGGTCGACTGGGCGGCGCAGAAATGTCCCGCTCGGAGTTCTACCGCGAAGGCCGTGTGCCCCTGCACACCCTCCGCGCGAACATCGACTACGGCTTCTACGAGGCAAAGACCACCTTCGGCCGCATCGGCGTGAAGGTCTGGATCTACAAGGGTGACGTCACCGCCAAGGAACTGGCTCAGCAGGCAGCTGCTGCTCCGTCCCGCGGCCGTGGTGCCAGCGACCGCCCGGGCCGCCCGGGTGGCGCTGATCGTGGTGGCGCTGACCGTGGTGACCGCCGTCGTCGTCCCGACCGCCCGGCCGAGGCTGCACCTGTTGCTGCCGAAGCTCCGGCTGCCGAAGCCGCTACCGCAGCTGCACCGGCAGTAGAAGGAGGACAGGCTTAAATGCTTATCCCACGTCGAGTCAAGCACCGTAAGCAGCACCACCCGGGTCGTTCCGGCGCTGCTACGGGCGGCACCAAGGTCTCGTTCGGTGAGTGGGGTATCCAGGCTCTGAGCCCGGCATATGTCACGAACCGTCAGATCGAGTCTGCCCGTATCGCGATGACCCGCCACATCAAGCGTGGCGGTAAGGTCTGGATCAACATCTACCCGGACCGTCCGCTGACGAAGAAGCCGGCCGAAACCCGCATGGGTTCCGGTAAGGGTTCTCCGGAATGGTGGGTCTCAAACGTCAAGCCGGGCCGGGTTCTCTTCGAGATCTCCGGTGTCGATGAAGAAACTGCCCGCGAGGCACTTCGCCTGGCGATCCACAAGCTCCCGTTGAAGGCACGCATTCTGCGTCGCGAAGGTGGTGAATAGAAATGTCAGTAGGATCCAAGGAACTTGCATCCGCACAGCTGGACGGTTTCGACAACGAGCGACTCGTTGAAGAACTCCGCAAGGCCAAGGAAGAGCTGTTCAACCTGCGTTTCCAGTCCGCCACCGGTCAGCTGGAGAACCACGGTCGGCTGCGCGCGGTAAAGAAAGACATCGCCCGCATCTACACCGTTCTCCGTGAGCGTGAGCTGGGCATTCGTGCCGAGGTTGCCGCACCGGTTGTGGAAGCCAAGGAAGAAAAGAAGTCCAAGAAGTCCGCAGCCAAGGCTGAAAAGGCTGAAAAGCCGGCCGAGGCCAAGACTGAGGAGGACGCCAAGTGAGTGAAAAGGACGAGAACGTGACGGAAACTGTTTCCGACGCAGCTACGGCTGCCGAGCGCGGTGACCGTAAGACGAAGCGCGGCTATGTGGTCTCGGACAAGATGGAAAAGACCATCGTTGTCCAGGTCGAGGACCGTGTGAAGCACGCCCTCTATGGCAAGGTCCTTCGCCGCAACACGAAGATCAAGGCTCACGACGAAGAGAACAGCGCCGGCATCGGCGACCTCGTTCTCCTCGCCGAGACCCGCCCGCTCTCCGCTACCAAGCGGTGGCGCCTGGTGGAGATCCTCGAGAAGGCCAAGTAATACCTGCAGCCCCGCTGTAAGTAGACGCTTGAGCGAAACCCCCGTTCCCTTCTGGGAGCGGGGGTTTCTGCGTTCCGGAGATTCCCGCCGGGCGCCGCGTCACGCCGTGCAGGTTTTCATCAGGCGTACGACGCCGGCGGGCCTGGTTCCCGGGGGAGCGGGCAGCCGTGTGGTCAAAAGGCTGTCGTGCGTGACGCCGTCGTCGGTGGCATTTCCTGATTCTGCCTGGCGGGCCAAAACGTGCTAAGATCTTGAGTTTGTATGGCGCCCTCTGTGCGCCATCGTCAACCTCGTAAACTTCCGTGCCACGGCATAGTGCCCCCTCGCGCCCGACTCGTCGGGATCCGCCTGGGACGCAAATGTTTTTGGCACGGGATTTTAGGCCTGGTCTGGCAAAATCCAGGCAGGTCAAGAGACACCCCGATCAACCGTTCCGCAAGGCTCATTCCGTAGGAAGATTTTCGGTCTGAGAACCAGCGCGACGCAAGGAGTAAATAGTGATTCAGCAGGAGTCGCGACTCAAGGTCGCCGACAACACGGGTGCTAAGGAAATCCTTACCATTCGCGTTCTCGGTGGATCTGGCCGTCGCTACGCAGGCATTGGCGACGTAATCGTCGCTACCGTCAAGGACGCAATTCCGGGCGGCAACGTAAAGAAGGGCGACGTCGTCAAGGCGGTCATCGTCCGTACCAAGAAGGAACGCCGCCGTGCGGATGGTTCCTATATCAAGTTTGACGAGAACGCAGCTGTGATCCTGAAGAACGACGGTGACCCCCGCGGTACCCGTATCTTCGGACCGGTTGGTCGTGAACTTCGCGATAAGAAGTTCATGAAGATCGTTTCTCTGGCTCCGGAGGTGCTGTAGTCCATGGCTAAGATCAAAAAGGGTGACCTGGTTCAGGTCATCACTGGCGCCAAGGCTGAGCGCGGCGGCGACAAGGGCAAGCAGGGCAAGGTTCTGCGCGTATTCCCCGAGAGCAACCGCGTGTTGGTCGAAGGCATGAACCGCGTAACCAAGCACACCAAGGTCGGTCAGTCGCAGCGCGGCACCAAGACCGGTGGCATCGAGGTCGTTGAGGCTTCAATCCACATCTCCAACGTGGCTCTGGTTGACCCCTCCACCAAGAAGCCCACCCGCGTCGGTTTCCGCACCGAGACCGTTGAGCGCGATGGCGTGAAGCGCGACGTGCGTGTCCGCGTGGCCAAGAGCTCAGGGAAGGACATCTAATGACTGAGACTCTCGAGACTCCGGCAAGCAAGATGGTTCCCCGTCTGAAGACCAAGTACGCGGATTCCATCAAGAGTTCGCTCGTTGAGGAATTCAAGTACGAGAACGTCAACCAGGTTCCCCGTCTGGTCAAGGTCGTTGTGAACATGGGTGTTGGAGATGCCGCCAAGGACTCCAAGCTGATCGACGGCGCCGTCCGCGATCTGACCCTGATCACCGGCCAGAAGCCGCAGGTAACCAAGGCCCGCAAGTCGATCGCACAGTTCAAGCTGCGCGAAGGCATGCCGATCGGTGCACACGCAACTCTGCGTGGGGACCGCATGTGGGAATTCCTGGACCGTCTGGTCACGCTGGCTCTGCCGCGTATCCGTGACTTCCGGGGCCTCAGCGGCAAGCAGTTCGACGGCAACGGCAACTACACCTTCGGTCTGACCGAGCAGGTTATGTTCCACGAGATCGACCAGGATTCCATTGACCGCGTACGCGGCATGGACATCACCGTCGTGACCACTGCCAAGACCGACGACGAAGGCCGCGCGCTGCTCAAGGCACTTGGCTTCCCGTTCAAGACCGACGATTAATCTAGCTACGTAAAAGGTCCGCCCGCGCCGGTTCCCGAGCCACGTTCGGGAAAAGCCGCACGGCGGAAACCGTTATGAGGAAGGGCAAGAGCCCACCATGACAATGACAGATCCCGTCGCAGACATGCTTACTCGTCTGCGCAACGCAAACTCGGCATACCACGATTCCGTGTCTATGCCTTACAGCAAGCTCAAGGCACGCGTTGCCGACATCCTGAAGGCCGAAGGTTACATCGCCTCCTGGAAAGAAGAAGACGCTGAGGTTGGCAAGAAGCTGACCCTCGAGCTCAAGTTCGGTCCGAACCGCGAGCGTTCAATCGCTGGCGTTCGTCGTATTTCCAAGCCGGGACTGCGCGTTTACGCAAAGTCCACCAACCTGCCGCACGTGCTCGGTGGCCTGGGTGTCGCAATCCTGTCCACCTCTTCCGGCCTCTTGACTGACAAGCAGGCCGGCAAGAAGGGCGTGGGCGGCGAAGTCCTCGCTTACGTCTGGTAACGGGAAAGGAAGAGAATAATGTCACGTATTGGACGTCTCCCCATCACCGTTCCTGCCGGCGTTGAGGTCAAGGTTGACGGCTCTGTCGTCAGCGTCAAGGGTCCCAAAGGCGAGCTGAGCCACACTGTGCCCAGCCCGATCGAGGTTTCCCTGGAAGATGGCACCCTGACTGTCGCCCGCCCGAACGACGAGCGCGCCTCCCGTTCGCTGCACGGCCTGACCCGCACCCTGATCGCCAACATGATCCAGGGTGTCACCGCAGGCTACGAGAAGAAGCTTGAGATTGTCGGTACCGGTTACCGCGTCCAGGCCAAGGGAACTGATCTGGAGTTCGCTCTGGGCTACAGCCACCCGGTTAACATCACGGCACCGAACGGCATCACCTTTGCAGTAGAGACCCCGACCAAGCTCTCTGTTTCAGGTATCTCCAAGCAGCAGGTCGGCGAGGTTGCTGCCAATATTCGCAAGCAGCGGAAGCCGGACCCCTACAAGGGCAAGGGCATTCGCTATGCAGGCGAAGTCATCCGCCGCAAGGTCGGAAAGGCTGGTAAGTAACCATGGCGATCGCAATTAACAAGAAGCGTACGAACAAGAGCAAGTCTGCCCAGCGCAGCCGCCGCCAGCTTCGTATCCGCAAGCGCATCTCCGGAACGGCTGAACGTCCTCGTCTGGTCGTCAACCGCTCCGCACGCCACATTTTCGTCCAGGTTGTCGATGACACCAAGGGCCTGACTGTAGCGAGTGCATCCACACTGGAAGCCGACCTTCGTGTATTCGATGGTGACAAGACTGCCAAGGCCAAGCGCGTTGGCGAGCTCGTCGCCGAGCGTGCCAAGGCTGCCGGTATCGAAGCAGTTGTCTTCGACCGCGGTGGTAACAAGTACCACGGCCGGATCGCCGCCGTCGCTGACGGCGCACGTGAAGGTGGGTTGTCACTGTGACCGAAAATAACGAAAAGGACAAACAGGTGACTGAAGCTGTAGCCGCTCCGGCAACTGAGACCGCTGCGCCCGCTGCCGCTGATGACCGCCGTGGTGGCGCTCGTCGTGGCGAGCGTGGTGGCCAGGGCCAGGGCCAGGGCCGTGGCGACCGCGGTGGCCGTGGTGGCCGCGATGGTGGCCGCGAAGCCGAAAAGAGCCAGTTCGTAGAGCGCGTCGTCACCATCAACCGTGTTTCCAAGGTCGTCAAGGGTGGTCGTCGCTTCAGCTTCACCGCCCTCGTCGTCGTCGGTGACGGCAACGGTATGGTCGGCGTCGGCTACGGCAAGGCCAAGGAAGTTCCCGCCGCCATCGCGAAGGGCGTCGAAGAAGCCAAGAAGTCCTTCTTCCGCGTTCCCCGCATCGGCAGCACCATCCCGCACCGCGTTCAGGGTGAGGCCGCCGCAGGCGTTGTTATGCTGCGTCCGGCTTCCGCCGGTACCGGTGTTATCGCCGGCGGTCCGGTCCGTGCAGTACTGGAGTGCGTGGGCATCCACGACATCCTCTCCAAATCGCTCGGATCTTCCAACGCCATCAACATCGTTCACGCGACCGTTGACGCGCTGAAGCGCCTCGAAGAGCCGGCAGCAGTGGCAGCACGCCGCGGCCTGCCGCTCGACGAGATCGCTCCGCCGGCCATGGTGCGTGCACTGCTGAACCAGAAGGCAGGTGTCTGAGTCATGGCTAAGAACGTGCTTGTCTCCGACGCTTCGTTGGAGATCACTCAGATCAAGTCCGCCATTGGCGGCAAGCAGAACCAGCGCGACACCCTGCGGTCCCTCGGCCTGAAGCGGATCGGACACACCGTTGTCCGCACCGCCGACGCCGTCACCGTCGGAATGGTCAACACGGTTCCGCACCTGGTAAAGGTAGAGGAGGCGAAGTAATGGCAGAGAACAAGACCGCCGAGAAGGCACAGGGCGCCGCTGCTGAGAAGCAGAACGCACTGAAGGTTCACCACCTGCGTCCCGCCCCGGGTGCCAAGACCGCCAAGACCCGTGTGGGTCGCGGTGAAGGTTCCAAGGGTAAGACCGCCGGCCGTGGTACCAAGGGTACGAAGGCCCGTTACCAGATCAAGGCTGGCTTTGCCGGCGGCCAGCTGCCGCTGCACATGCGCCTGCCGAAGCTGCGCGGGTTCAAGAACCCGTTCCGGGTTGAGTACCAGGTGGTAAACCTGGACAAGC
Organism: Arthrobacter sp. CG_A4; assembly: GCF_035985125.1. Lineage (NCBI taxonomy): Bacteria > Bacillati > Actinomycetota > Actinomycetes > Micrococcales > Micrococcaceae > Arthrobacter > Arthrobacter sp. CG_A4. The sequence goes on from NZ_JAXCID010000011.1 coordinate 40,794, forward strand.
TCAACGAGCTGTTCCCGGAAGGTGGCTCAGTCACTGTGGAGAACCTGGTAGAGAAGGGTGCCGTTCGCAAGAACCAGCCCGTCAAGGTACTTGGCACCGGTGATATCACCGTCAAGGTTGATGTCACGGTCCACGCATTCTCGGCCAGCGCCGCAGAAAAGATTGCCGCAGCAGGCGGAAGCACCACCGCGCTCTAACGAGGCGGCGGGGCAGTTGCCCGTTGTTTGAAACTCCCGGTACCAGGGGCCCAGGCCTCCGGTGCCGGGAGTTTTCTTAATTCCGGCCCGGCCGATTGTCCGCAGGACGCATCTACCCGTTAGACTCGGTTGTTGGGTTTATTTGACCTGTCTCACACGACTTTACTTATTCATCAGGAGGACGCTTGCTTAGCGCATTTGGCCGGGCCTTTCGCACGCCTGATCTGCGACGCAAGTTGTTGTTCACGCTGGGAATCATCACAATCTTCCGCTTGGGTGCCTTCATTCCCTCGCCTGGTGTGAACTACCAGAATGTCCAGCAATGCTTGCAGAGCGGTTCGACCTCGGGCGGTATCTACCAGCTCGTCAACCTGTTCAGCGGCGGTGCCTTGCTGCAGGTCTCGGTCTTCGCGCTCGGGATCATGCCGTACATCACGGCCAGCATCATCGTGCAGCTGCTCCGGGTGGTCATTCCCCGGTTCCAGACGCTCTATGAGGAAGGCGCCTCCGGCCAGTCAAAGCTGACGCAGTACACGCGCTATCTGACTATTGCCCTTGGTTTGCTCAATGCCACCACCCTGGTGTCCCTGGCCCGTTCCGGCCAGCTGCTGCCGAACTGCCAGCTGCCCATCATCCCGGACACAAGCATCGTCACCACGATCCTCATCATCATCACGCTGACTGCCGGTACCGGCCTCATCATGTGGATGGGGGAGCTTGTGACCGAAAAGGGTGTCGGCAACGGAATGTCGCTCCTCATCTTCACCTCCATCGCCGCCAGCTTCCCAGGCTCGCTCGGCGCGATCTGGAGCTCGCAGGGCCCCGGAACCTTCTTTATGGTGCTTGCTATCGGCCTGCTGACGGTGGCCGCAGTGGTCTTCGTGGAGCAGTCCCAGCGCCGGATCCCGGTGCAGTATGCCAAACGCATGATCGGCCGCCGCACCGTGGGCGGCACCAGCACGTACATCCCGATTAAGGTGAACATGGCCGGCGTCGTGCCCGTCATCTTCGCCTCCTCGATGTTGTACCTGCCGGGCCTGATCTCGCAGTTCAACCAGCCGAAGCCCGGCGAACCGGTCGCGCCCTGGGTTGAGTGGATCAACAACAACCTCACCACGGGTGACCACCCGATCTACATGGCCCTCTACTTCGCCATGATTGTGTTCTTCACGTACTTCTATGTTGCGATCACTTTCAACCCTGAAGAAGTATCTGAGAACATGAAGAAGTACGGCGGCTTCATTCCGGGTATCCGTGCCGGCAAGCCGACGGCGGACTACCTGCAGTACGTCCTGTCCAGGATCACCCTGCCCGGTGCCATCTACCTGGGCTTTGTGGCACTGATTCCGCTCGTTGCCCTGGTCCTGATCAACGCCAACCAGAACTTCCCGTTTGGCGGCACCTCGATCCTGATCATGGTGGGCGTGGGTTTGGAGACCGTCAAGCAGATTGACGCGCAGCTGCAGCAGCGTCACTACGAAGGGCTTTTGCGATGACGAGAATGTTGATTATCGGACCTCCCGGGTCCGGCAAGGGAACACAGGCGGAACGCATTTCGGAGCGCCTCGGCGTCGTTGCGATCTCCACCGGAGACATTTTCCGGGCCAACGTCAAGGGTGAGACGCCGCTGGGCGTGGAAGCCAAGAAGTACATGGACGCCGGCGACTTTGTCCCGGACACCGTGACCAACAAGATGGTCCGTGACCGACTCAAGGAGGCCGACGTCGAAAACGGCTTCCTCCTGGACGGGTACCCGCGCACCACCGCGCAGGTTGACTACCTCGACGACATCCTGGCCGACGGCAACCAGAAGCTCGACGTCGTCCTGCAGCTCACGGCCGATGACGAGGAGCTGGTCACCCGCCTGCTGGGCCGCGCGAAGGAAACCGGCCGCACGGATGACAACGAAGCCGTCATCCGGCACCGCCTCGACCTCTACCGCAGCCAGACGGAAGCGGTGGTCGGCAAGTATGCCGACTGCGGCATCCTGACCCGGGTCGACGGTATCGGCGGCATGGACGAGGTCACCGACCGCGTTATGCAGGCCATCGGAGCGGCCCAGTCGGCCTGACCGCCCCACTATCTTCGAGGCCCCTCCCGGACCACCGGGAGGGGCCTCAGCCATTTGGCCGTGCAGCCCTGGAGGCAAGCGCGGCTCCACGAAAGGAAGCTGCAGATGGCCTTCGGCCAGCCCCGCATCGAATACAAGACCAACGCCCAGATGCGCACCATGCACGAGGCCGGTCTGGTCCTCAGCCGCGCCCTCGATGCCGCCGTCGCGGCAGCGGCCCCGGGGAGGACCACCCGGGACCTCGACGCCGTGTTTGCGGCCGTACTCAAGGACGCGGGCGCCACCTCCAATTTCCTGGGCTACCACGGCTTCCCGGCCACCATCTGCACCTCGGTCAATGAGGAAGTGGTCCACGGTATCCCGGGCGACCGCGTCCTCCAGGACGGGGACATCCTCTCGATCGACGGCGGGGCGATCCTGGCCGGCTGGCACTCCGACTCGGCCCGGACCGTCATCGTGGGCACCGCCGATCCCGAGGATCAGCGGCTCTCCGATGTCACCGAGACCGCAATGTGGCACGGCATCGCGGCACTGGCCGCGGGCAAGTTCGTGGGGGACATCGGCAACGCCGTGGACGACTACGTGTCCTCCGTCCAGGGCAAGCCGCTGGGCATCCTGGAAGACTATGTGGGCCACGGGATCGGCTCCGAGATGCACATGGCCCCGGACGTCCCGAACTACCGCACGGGCCACCGCGGGACCAAGATCCGGCCGGGGCTCTGCCTGGCCATCGAGCCCATGCTGGTCCGCGGCAGCATTGACACCGCCGTGCTCGCGGATGACTGGACGGTGGTGACGACGGACGGCAAGCGCTCCTGCCAGTGGGAGCACTCCGTGGCGGTCCATGAGAAGGGAATCTGGGTGCTTTCGTCGCCCGACGGCGGTGCCGCGAAGCTGGCGCCGCTCGGCGTCGTGCCCGTTCCGATTCCCTGACGGTAAGGCACCTGGCGACACACAAAGTCGCTCGCGACACGGAAAGTTCCTGGCGACGCGGGAATCTTCCTGGCGAGGCGGGAAATCCTTGGCGACGCGGGAATCCTCCGGCGATGCGGAAATCCGCTGGCGACATGGAAAATCCCTGGCGACGCGGGAAAACCAGCATCGCCAGGGATTTTCTGCGTCGCCAGCGTTTTTGTGCGTCGCTCGGGGGACACCAGCCCTTGGCCAGGGGGACGACGGTTGCTTAGGTTCCCCGGGTTGGGGCCAGCGATGCGAAAAACGCCGTGCGGGCGCCAGATCCGCCGCCAGCTGCGGTCCGGGCGCGCACAATGGAGCCATGACTGCTTTGACTGCCATGACTGCGATGACTGCGATTACGGACGTGCCGGGAATTCGGGTTGGCCACTCGACGAAAGCGGCGGAGGGCTGGCTCAGCGGGGTTACCGTGGTGCTTCCCCCTGCTGGAACTATCGGGTCCGTTGATGTGCGCGGCGGTGGCCCCGGAACGCACGAGACTGATGCCCTCGACCCCACCACGCTGACTTCCACCGTCGACGCCGTCGTCCTCACCGGGGGCAGCGCCTACGGCCTGGTGGCCGCGCACGGGGCCCAGCGATGGTGCGAGGAAAACGGCCGCGGCTTCGCCGTTGCCGGCGGCATGGTTCCGATTGTGCCGGCCGCGGCCATCTTCGACCTCGGTCGGGGCGGGGACTTTACCGCCCGCCCGGACGAGGCCATGGGCTACGCGGCCGCCGCGGCCGCCGCGTCCAGGCAGAACGGGCACGACGTCGAACGCGGCAACATAGGCGCCGGCACCGGAGCAACAATCGGCCGGGGCACATACAAAGGGGGAGTGGGCACCGCCTCCATCACTTTAGACAACGGCGTGGTTGTAGGGGCACTGGCAGTAGTGAACGCGCTGGGACTACCGTTCAGCACATCGCCGCAACGGGTGGAACCCGGCAGCGTGCGTCTAAGCTGGGGCCACGACGGCGGGGTTCCCTGGCCGAGCTTGCGAGGCGAGGGGGCCGGTGGGGACGAAGGAGCGAGCACGCCGAGGGTTTCGTCCGCTGCGGCGGAAGACGACCCGGCCGCTCCGGCGGATCGCGCAAGCGCACAGGAGCCAGCCGATGGCGGAACGGGGCCGCCCGCGCTGAACACCACGCTCGTCGTTGTCGCCACGAACGCGGTCCTGGACAAGGCGGAGTGCAAGCGGTCGGCGTCGGCGGCCCATGCCGGACTGGCCCGGGCGCTGAACCCGAGCCACACCCTCGCGGACGGGGACACGGTGTTCTGCCTGGCCACGGGAATGGTGGCACTGGACCGCAGCAGCGAGGCCGCCAGGCAGGTGAGTCTCATCACCCTGCAGAGTGCGGCAGCCGACGTCGTCCGCCTGGCCATCCTGGATGGGATCGCCCGCGCGGAGGCTGTGAGCACTCCGGCCGGTAAAATTGCGGCATACGGCGCCCGAGTGCGCTAACATGGCCGGATTTAACATTCGGCCCGCAATGGCGTAATGTTGCCTGTTGGTTGTCTGCCCTGTTGTGCCCTTTTGTGGCCGGGAGGCATCAGCCAATCAATCAAAAACGTCCGCAGTCATTTCCGGTGCAAGCCGGCAGGCTGTGGCAAACAACAGTTAGCGGAGGGTATGGCCAAGAAGGACGGGGTCATTGAGATCGAGGGCGTTGTGACTGAGGCGCTGCCCAACGCGATGTTTCGTGTTGAGCTCACCAACAAGCACGTCGTTCTGGCACACATCTCTGGAAAGATGCGCCAGCACTACATCAGGATTCTCCCTGAGGACCGGGTAGTGGTGGAGCTGAGCCCGTACGACCTGACACGTGGTCGTATCGTCTACCGCTACAAGTAAACACTGGGTGGCCAGAGCAATAGCCGAAGGCCGGTCCAGTCGACCAACTGCAACACGCAAAGGAACGCCATGAAGGTCAAGCCGAGCGTCAAGCAGATCTGCGAAAAGTGCAAAGTGATCCGCCGTAATGGCCGGGTCATGGTGATCTGCGAGAACCCGCGCCACAAGCAGCGCCAGGGCTAATTTCCCTTTCGGGAAAACCCTGGGTTGCTAACCCACGCAAGTAAATAAAGGCAGCACAAGCTGATCTGGGACATATGGGCCCGTACAGCTAACCCCCGGTCGGAGGCTGGGGCCGCACGAACCGTGCGGGTGTACTGCCTACGACCTCCGGTTTATTCAAGGAGCACTGCCTCTATGGCTCGTCTCGCTGGCGTAGACATTCCCCGCGAAAAGCGGTTGGAAATTGCGCTTACTTACATCTACGGCGTGGGCAAGACCCGTGCACACGAAACCCTGGCTGCCACCGGCATCAGCGCGGACGTTCGGGTCAAGGACCTGTCCGACGCCGAGCTGGTCCAGCTGCGTGATTACATTGAAGGCAACTACAAGGTTGAGGGTGACCTTCGCCGCGAAGTAGCAGCAGATATCCGCCGCAAGGTTGAAATCGGCAGCTACGAAGGTATTCGCCATCGCAAGGGCCTGCCAGTGCGCGGACAGCGTACGAAGACGAACGCACGTACCCGCAAGGGTCCGAAGCGCACCGTCGCAGGCAAGAAGAAGACCCGCTAAACCCCATTTTCCCCTTGAAATTGCTGGCGTAATTTCGAGGAACCCGGTGAATGAAGGAACAAGCGTTCGTCTTCCCCGATAACTTTCTGTAGGAGAAAAAATGCCCCCGAAGACTCGTGGCGCGGTTCGCAAGCCGCGTAAGAAGGACAAAAAGAATATCGCGCTGGGCCAGGCGCACATCAAGAGCACCTTTAACAACACCATCGTTTCCATCACGGATCCGAATGGTGCTGTCATCTCCTGGGCTTCGTCCGGTGAGGTTGGCTTCAAGGGCTCGCGTAAGTCCACCCCGTTCGCTGCCCAGATGGCTGCCGAAGCCGCCGCAAAGCGTGCACAGGAGCACGGTATGCGCAAGGTTGACGTATTCGTCAAGGGACCGGGTTCCGGACGCGAAACGGCAATCCGTTCACTGCAGGCTGCCGGCCTCGAGGTTGGCTCCATCCAGGACGTCACCCCCAGCGCCCACAACGGCTGCCGGCCGCCGAAGCGCCGTCGCGTCTAAGGCTTTCCAGCGCACAGGAGCTTGCCCGGACCCGCAATGGTCCGGGCAGGCCCAGCCGCGTTAAGTCCTCAGACCGATCTTTCCACCACCTGTGTTGCGTCATATAGCGGATGCTCGCCGAAAGGAAACCTAAGTGCTCATTGCACAGCGCCCCACCCTCTCCGAAGAGGTCGTCTCCGAAAACCGTTCCCGTTTCATCATTGAACCGCTGGAACCGGGTTTCGGTTACACACTCGGAAACTCCCTCCGCCGTACCCTGCTCTCCTCCATCCCCGGCGCTGCTGTCACCAGCATCCGGATCGATGGCGTGCTGCACGAGTTCACCACGGTTCCGGGTGTCAAGGAAGATGTCACTGAGATCATCCTGAACATCAAGAGCCTGTCGGTTTCCTCCGAGCACGATGAGCCGGTTGTTGCCTACCTGCGCAAGCAGGGCCCGGGAGTCGTCACCGCCGCGGACATCGCGCCGCCGGCCGGCGTCGAATTCCACAACCCGGATCTGCACATTGCCACGCTGAACTCGAAGGGTAAGTTCGAACTCGAACTGACCATCGAGCGCGGCCGCGGCTACGTTTCCGCAGCTCAGAACAAGTCCGGCGATTCCGAGATCGGCCGCATCCCGGTCGACTCGATCTACTCGCCGGTCCTGAAGGTTACCTTCCGCGTGGAAGCTACCCGTGTTGAGCAGCGCACTGACTTCGACAAGCTCATTGTCGACGTCGAGACCAAGCAGGCCATCGCCCCGCGCGATGCCGTCGCTTCGGCAGGTACCACCCTGGTGGAACTGTTCGGTCTGGCCCGCGAGCTGAACACCGCAGCCGAAGGTATCGAGATTGGGCCGTCGCCGACGGATGCTGCCCTGGCAGCTGACATGGCCCTGCCGATCGAGGATCTGGACCTCACCGTCCGTTCCTACAACTGCCTCAAGCGTGAGGGCATCCACACCGTGGGTGAACTCGTGGCCCGCTCCGAGGCTGACCTCATGGACATCCGTAACTTCGGTGCGAAGTCCATTGATGAGGTCAAGGCAAAGCTGGTTGAACTGGGCCTGTCCCTCAAGGACTCGCCTCCCGGTTTTGACCTCGCAGCCCGCGCCGCAGCAATTGAAGAGGACGACGCCGCGTTCAGCGACGACGAACTCTAACAAACAGATCTTGGCCGGCGGGCTGACTGCACCATGGTGCGTGACCAGTCCACTGGCTTCCATATGAGGAGAAACTATTATGCCTACCCCCGCTAAGGGTCCGCGCCTCGGAGGCGGAGCAGCTCACGAGCGTTTGATGCTCGCGAACCTCTCCGCCGCTCTTTTCGAGCACAAGCGAATCACCACCACGGTCACCAAGGCCAAGCGACTGAAGCCGTACGCCGAGCGCCTGGTGACGTTCGCCAAGCGTGGCGACCTGGCTTCCCGCCGTCGTGTACTCGGTCTGATCAGCAACAAGGGCATCGTCCACGAGCTGTTCACCGACATCGCACAGGCAGTGGAGAACCGCAACGGCGGCTACACCCGCATCACCAAGATCGGCAACCGCAAGGGCGACAACGCTCCCATGGCTGTGATCGAACTGGTTCTCGAGCCGGTTTCCGCCAAGCAGGCAGTGGTGGCCGAGGCTACCTCCGCCGCCCAGCGCGACGCCGACAAGAAGGACGCCGCCAAAACCGCTCCGGTTGCGGCAACTGAAGTTGTTGAGACCGAAGTTGTTGAGACCGAAGAGGCCCCCGAGGCTGAGGTCGTTGAGACCGAAGCTTCAGCTACCGAAGAGGCTCCGGCCGCTGAGGAAGCAGCCGAGAAGTCTGAGAAGGACGCGAAGTAATTCACCGAATTCTTCGCCTAGACTTAAGTCTATGAACCACCAGAAACCCGTCGCCCCCTTGAGAGGGGGCGGCGGGTTTTTGCGCATCCGGCTGGATCTCGCGTACGACGGCGGGCCGTTCAGCGGCTGGGCCGTGCAGCCGGGCCGGCGCACCGTTCAGGGCACGCTGGAAGAGGCCCTCGGGATGCTGATCCGCCGCCCGGTCCGGGTCACCGTCGCCGGCCGCACCGACGCGGGGGTGCACGCCCGCGGCCAGGTGGTCCACCTGGACCTCAGCGGGGCCGAGTGGATGGGCCTGAACCGCGGTGTGGAGCTGGATCCCGCGGTTGCCCTGCTCCGGCGCCTTCGTGGCGCCCTCAGCCATGGGCTGGGGGACCTCACCGGGGCGATCGAGGTCCACAAGGTCTCCATCGCATCTGCAGGCTTTGACGCCCGTTTTTCAGCGCTCTGGCGCCGCTACAGCTACCGGATTGCCGATGGCCCGGAGCTCTGGGACCCGCTGGGCCGGACCTCGACGCTCTGGCACGAGGAACCGCTCGACGTCGGGCTGCTCAACGAAGGCGCCTCGCAGCTGCTCGGTTTGCAGGACTTCAGGTCCTACTGCAAGCCCCGCGAGGGCGCCACGACGATCCGGGAACTGCAGCGCTTCGAGTTTGCCCGCGCATCCGACGGGGTGATCGTGGCCACCGTCCAGGCCGACGCGTTCTGCCATAACATGGTGCGCTCCCTCGTGGGTTCGGCGCTGTTTGTGGGAGCGGGGGTGGAATCCCCGGGCTGGATGCTGGACCGGCTGCTCGCCCGCCAGCGGGACGCCAAGTCCGTGTTGGCTGCCCCGCATCCGCTGGTGCTGGAGAAGGTGGACTACCCCTCCACCAGCGGCCTGCTCGCCAGGGCTGAACTCACCCGGGCGAGGCGCCGGTAGCGGCTGCCCCACCGAGGAACCGGGTCACACATTCATGAGGCGCCGCCGCCAGTTAGGCCGCCGCGGGTGTGCGGTCCGCGGGGAGCGCAACGGTGAACGTGCTGCCGTGTCCCGGCCGGCTGTTGCACGTGACCGTGCCGCCATGTTCCTCGACGATGGCCTTGGTGATGGACAAGCCCAGCCCCGCGCCCGGAATGGAATGGGCGCGGACAGCCGGGCTTCGGAAAAACCGGGTGAAGGCCTGCGAGGCGTCGGCCGCGGTCATTCCCATGCCGGTGTCCTCAACATGAAGCCGCACCCAGCCGTCCCCGGTGCTGGCATAGATCCGGACGATGCCGCCGTCCGGGGAATACTTGATGGCGTTGGAGACGAGGTTATCCAGTACCTGGCCGATTCGCAGGGGGTCTGCCTCTGCCCACAGCGGGGCGGAGACGTCGGCTGAGAGCACCACCCGCATTGAGCTGGCATGCGCCTGGGCCGAGCTCAGCGCTGCGTCCACCAACGCGGCCAGATCGCTGCGGCACGGGTTCACCGATACCGCCGGGCAGCCCGGCATCAGCAGGTCAGAGACGAGGGCCAGCAACCGTTCCGCGTTGCGTTGGGCGATCTCGATGCGGCGCACAGCAGGATCCGGAAGGCCGTCTGCGTCGCCGAGGACGAGGTCCAGGTTTCCGATAATCGAGGTCAGGGGGGTGCGCAACTCGTGCGAGAAGTTGGACACCACCTCATCCTTGGCGGCCAGCGACTCGACGAATCCCGTCACCTCGTTGAACTGCACCACGGAGCCGCCGGAACCGCCGTCGGCGTCGGTGAAGGGGCGGCCCCCGGCGGAAACCACTCTTCCGCCGGGGGTGTCGCCGAAACACACAAGGTAGTCCGCAAACGTCTCACCGGCAGCGGCCCGCTGGATGGGACGACGGCCGAGGGGGAGAGGTGTAGCCTGGCCGTGGCTCGTCAGGATCAGCTCCGCTTCCTGCACCGGAGACGACGCGGCGCAGGGCGCCGCCGAGGCCTCCAGCTGCGACTGCCAGCTGTTGGTGAGCAGCCGCCTGCCGTCGGTATCGAGGGCGACGATTCCGACGTCGACCGTGTCAAGGATCCGGCTCAGCAGGCGCTCGCGTCCGGTGCCGTCCGCGAGCAGGGACTGCACTTGGGCTTCCTTGGCCGCATTCCCCTGTTGCTCGCGCCCCAAGCGCGAATTCAGCAGCCACAAGGCCAGGGACACCCCCAGCATTACGAACGGCACCAGCACGGCGGTGGCGATCCGGCCCGGCGTGGGGCTGGACCCTGGCTCGAGCAGCCATGGCAGTCCGGCGAGCAGCGGGCCGAAGAAACTCAGCGGGAGGCTCACTGGGGCCGGGAGGCGCGAGCACGAGATCCACACCACGGGAAGGACGGCGAGCAACCCCAGATCCGGGAGGCCTTCGACGCCGCCGCCGCGGACCAGGCCGATTACTGCGAAGTCCAACACCGGGATGGCGAGCGGAGCAGTCGGCCCGAATCGCTGCCACGGCACAAGGACGCAGGCCAGGAGCAGCCCAGCCAGCAGGGCCAAGGCGGCGCGGCCCGGGGCGTTGCCGAGCAGGCCGGGCCAGAAGGCTGGCGCCGAAATAGCTACGGCGGCCATGACCAGCGTCAACGGCAGTTGATACAGCAGCACCTGAAAACGCGGCGGCACGGCCCGGAAGTAACCGTCCGGAGCCCGGACCAGTTGCTGTTCACTCAATGCGCATGTACCTCTTTCTCCTGCTCCAGTTTTACACCTTTTGTCACAAAGTTGACACAATGAATCGGCATTCTGGTGCGTGTTGCTGCGGCGGATGCAATTTTAGGCCCTCGGCGTGGGTATTCTGACAGGGCCCGCGTAGCGCAAACGGCCTGTTCACGGGGACAGCTCCGGGGCGTCCGCCATGGCAGAGGCAGTAGTACCAGATGTGAGGAGGGCCATGAGTGACCTTGGAACCGCCGTCGTTGTTGAAGACGACGAAGACGTTCGTAACCTTATCCACGCCGTGTTGAGCCAGGCCGGATTTGAAGTCCATTCGGCAGCCTGCGGAAAGGACGGGGTGGACATGGTCCGGCTCCGCGAGGCCAGCGTCGTGACCCTCGATGTGGGCTTGCCGGACATCGACGGCTTCGAAGTTCTCCGCCGGATCCGGCAGTTCAGCGACGCCTATGTGGTGATGCTGACGGCGCGGACCGATGAACTGGATACCCTGACCGCCCTTCATACCGGGGCGGACGACTTCATGACCAAGCCCTTCCGGCCGCGTGAACTGCGGGCCAGGGTGGCGGCGATGATGCGGCGGCCCCGCCAGGTCATGCCGGGCGGCCGGCCCCTCAACGCGGCCCCGCAGGCAGCGGCGGATCCGCCGCCCGTCGCCGATGCCGTATTCCGCCACAACGGGCTGGCGCTGAACCCGGACACCCGCTCGGTAACGGTCGACGGCGAGGCCACCAGCCTGACGCGCAGCGAGTTCGATCTCCTGCACGCCCTGCTGAAGGGGGCAGGCGCCGTCCGGTCCAAGACCGATCTGGTGAGGGTGGTGCGCGGCGAGTACTACAGCGCCGATGCGTACATCAGCGAATCTGATGAACGGGCCGTGGAAGTCCACATCGGCAACCTCCGGCGGAAACTGCGCGAAGACTCGCTGCGGCCGCGCTGGCTGCAGACCGTCCGCGGGGTGGGCTACCGGCTGGCGCCGGAACGGCTCTAGTCTGGCCTCGTCCCGTATGGCTTAGTCCCCTGTGGCCTGGTTGCGCGGATGCGGGGCGGTGCTGTCCCGGAGGACGTAGCCGAACTGCAGCTCGTCCACGGTTTCGCTGCCGCGCTCCGCCACGTCATCCAGCATCGAGTGTGCCTGGTCCATGTGACCGTCCCGGACGGCGTCCTCCAGCTCGCCGGCGAGCTGGGCCAGCTGGACGCCTCCCACCATCGTCGAGGACGTCTTGAGGCTCAGCACAGCGTCCAGTGCCGCAGCCTGATCACAGCGGTTGACCGCCGAAGCAATCGAGTCGTAGCGCTGGTCCCACATGTTCGCGTAGTCACGGGCGAAGCCCTTGGCCACCGCAGCGCTGTCCAGCTGGACACCCAGCTCCTGCAGGGCCGCCGGATCCACGAGCGGGGCCGGCGCGGCAGGGGTCGCATCTCCAACAACCAACCCGGCTCCGCCGGGGGAGGATTCGGGAGAAAGGTCAGTGTTCGCGTCGCCGTTGACTGGGGCACTTAGGAAGGACATGCTCCTAGGCTACTTCCTGCCGCGGACGCCGCCGTAGACTCCGGGCATTCCTGCGGAAAACTTGTGGCACCCCGGGGAACTTCCCGCTACATTCCGCTGAAAGTCGCGATGGCGTTGATGGCGGCCGGGCCGAGCAGCGCGATGAAGAGCACGGGCAGGATGCAGAGCATGAGCGGGAAAAGGACCTTGACGGGGATCTTCATGGCTTGCTCCTCGGCCCGCTGCCTGCGCTTGCGCCGCATTTCGCTGGCCTGCGTCCGGAGTACCGCGGAAATCGAAATTCCGTACCGGTCCGCCTGCAGGATGGCGTTGACGAAGCGACGGAGGTCCGGCGCGCCGGTCCGGTCCGCGAGGGCCAGGTACGCCTCGCGGCGTGACATCCCGATGTGCATATCCTGCAGGGTCCGGACCAGCTCGGCGGCCAATGGCCCTTTTCCGTTTTGGCCGGTCCGTGACATGGCGGCGTCGAAACCCAGGCCGGCTTCCACGGCGATGGTCATCTGATCCAGCGTGTCCGGCAGCTCCAGCCCGATGGCGGCCTGGCGCTCAAGCCCCCTGCTGTAGATCAGGAGATCGGGAAGGAAATAGCCAACCACGGTCACGGCGATCGAGATCCACAGTGTTTTGGCGCTGGGATCACCTCTGATCAGCAGTAACCCGACGACGACAGCGATGCCGGCCGCGGTGAATTTGGCGGCCATGAGGCGCTTGAGCGGCCACGCGGGAGGACGGCCCGCCAGGGCGAGCTGCCGGTCTAGGTTTGCCACCAGACGCCGGGGGGTGAACCGTCCAGCGAAAGACTCCAGTACCGAGTTCCTCGCTTTGACGGGCTTCTTGGCGGGAACAAGCCCTCGGGACAGGTTTGCCTCGATGGAATCCTTCCCGGCGACACGGGTGCCGACGACGGCCCACGATGCCAGGGCAATAGCCGCCATGATCAATCCGATAGCTACAACAGCCGTCGCCGACATAAAGAAACTTCTCCTCTCAGGCCTTCGCTAGAACTTGAACTGAACGACTTTGCGCAGCCACAGTCCGCCCAAACTGAAGAGGACTGCCGCGGCGCCGACCATCGCCAGGCCCAGCGGGGTGGTCACCATGGGATCCATGTACCCCGGGCTGATGACCATCAAGGCTCCCGTGATCGCCACCGGCAGCAGCATCAGGACCAGCGCCGAGATCTTCCCTTCGGCGCTGAGAGCCTTCACCTGGCCGCGGATCTGGCTCCGCTCGCGGATGGTCTGGCCCACCTGGTCCAGCACGTCAGCCAAGTTGCCGCCGACCTCCCGATGGATGGCGATGGCTTGGGCCACCCAGGAAAAATCCTCCGAGCGCATGCGCAGGGCGGCGTCGTCCAGAGCCTCGCCCAGATCCCGGCCGAGCCTCGTTTCGTTGATGATCCGGGCAAACTCAGCGGTGGTGGGGGCCTCGGCTTCCCCGGCCACCGCATCAATGGCGCGCAGCAGGCTGTGGCCGGCGCGCAGGCCACCGGCGAGCAGCTGCAGGGTCTCGTCGAGCTGTTCGGCGAATTTTGCACGGCGGCGCGAGGCCAGGAACCGCAGGATGAAGCGCGCACCGAACGGCGAAAGAAGCAGAAGGATCAACGCCGGGAGCGGACCTAGCACGGCCAGCGCTACAGCGCCGATGGTGGCCGCGCCGGCCAGTGCGAGCACCACAAATTCCGGGGCCTTCATACTGAGGCCTGCCTGTTCCAGCGATGCCGCCACCGCTGCAGTGTAGTTCCGCCGCTTCAACAGGGATTCCACGGCGGCAGTGGCACGGGCCCCCACACCCCCGGCTAAGGTGCTCCGGCCGGGACTTGCGGCGGCCCGCCGGTTGAGCAGCGTGGCCGGTCGGCGCGGCGCAACAACGAACAGGACGGCAACGCCCAGGGCCGCGTAGCTCAACAGAAATCCCAGCATCATTTCCATGACTTAGCCTTCGTCATCGGGCCCAGGCTAACACGGGAGCAGGATTGAAGATCCCGGGGGAGAGTTCTATGCCGAGTTCCGTGAAGCGGTCCGTAAACCGCGGGCGGACCCCGGTGGGCATCGGCTTGCCGAGGAAACGGCCGTTGGCATCGAGTCCCGCGCTGTAGTCGAAGACAAATGCGTCTTGAAGGGTCACAATCTCGCCTTCCATGCCCTGGACCTCGGTGACATGGGTGACGCGGCGGGTGCCGTCGCGGAGCCGGGTAAGTTGGACGATCACGTCCACGGCGGAGGCGATCTGTTCCCGGACTGCGCGCAGCGGCAGGTCCATCCCGGCCATCAGGACCAGGGTTTCGAGCCGGGCGATGGCGTCCCGGGGGGAGTTTGAGTGGACCGTGGACAGGGAACCATCGTGGCCGGTGTTCATGGCCTGCAGCATGTCCAGGGTCTCTCCGCCTCTGACCTCACCCACCACGATCCGGTCGGGCCGCATCCGGAGGGAGTTGCGGACGAGGTCGCGGATAGTGATTTCGCCTTTACCTTCAATGTTGCTGGGCCTGCTCTCCAGCCGGACCACATGGTCCTGCTGCAGTTGGAGCTCGACGGCGTCCTCGATGGTGACGATGCGTTCGCCCTCCGGAATAAAGCTGGACAGGACGTTGAGCAGCGTGGTTTTGCCCGTCCCGGTGCCGCCCGAGACGATGATGTTCAGACGGGCTTTGACGCAGGCGTCGAGGAGCTCGGCCATTTCCGGAGAGAGCGTGCCGAAGCCGATGAGGTCGTGGACCTGGAAGGGGTCGGTGGCGAATTTGCGGATTGTCAGTGACGACCCGTTGACGGCTAGCGGCGGGACAACGGCGTTGACTCTGGATCCGTCGGCCAGCCGGGCGTCCACCAAGGGCGAGGATTCATCGATGCGCCGTCCCACCCGCGCAACGATGCGCTCGATGACCTTGCGGAGGTGCGCTTCGGAGGCGAAACGGACCCTGCTGCGGGTCAGTTTCCCGTCCTGTTCGACGTAGATCATGTCCGGTCCGTTGACCATGATCTCCGTGATGCTCTCGTCGTCGAGGAGGCGCTGCAGGGGCCCGTAGCCCAGGACGTCGTCGCTGACGCCCTTGATCAGGCGTTGCCTTTCATCCTTCGTCAGCGGCACCTGCTCGGCCTCGACCACCTCGATGAGCTCTTGCTGCACCAGCGCGTGCAGTTGGTCTTCGGTCAGGGACGTATCAATCAGCCGGGTGCCCAGCCGTTCGAACAAAATGGAACCGGCCCGGTCTTTCAACTTCGCCAGGGCGTCCCTGGCCGGGACGGCCTCCGCCGGCGCGGGTTTCCGGGGACTCCCGGCGGCGTACGGGGGAGCGGGCTGGGTGGTGCCGGCCGCGCGAACGCGAGTTTGCGGTGCACGCTTGGCCGGGGCCGGGGCCGGGGCCGGGGCCGGGGCCGGGGCGGGGACAGGGGCCGGGGCAGTGGTCGGGGCCGGGGCGGGGGCCCGTGAGGGGGCCGGTGCGGGGCGGTCAGGACGTGCGGGTGCTTCGGAACGGGTCTGCTGTCCGGGAGTGTCGCGGGCAGCCTGCAGGCGCTGGGCGAGGTTCATTTGGCTCCTACCCGGTGCCGGGGCCCGAACCGCCGGGGCAGGGCTGCAGGGGCGACGAAGCGGGCCAGCAATTTTTGCAGCGCTTTGGTGGCCGGTCCGCGGACCGTCCCGTTCAGCAGGGGAGATCCCTGGTTGGTGGAAAGCGCGACTGCCCGGGAGCGCGGTATCACCACGTCCACGCTGGTTCCCAGCGCAGTCTCCACGTCGCGTAGTGAGACGCCGGCCTTGAAGTCGGCGCCGTTGAGGACCATGTGCCGCTTGAGCGGATGCATCCCCAGCTCGGCCAGCACGTCCAGTTCCCTGCGCATGCCCCGGACGCCTGGCACATCAGGACCGGTGACAAAGACGAAATCCGTGGCTTGGTCCAGAGCGGCAAGGGTGTGGTCGGACAGGCCGGGAGCGGTATCCACGACGACAAAGCGGTACTGGCTGGCCAGTTGGCCGAGCAGGTGGGCAACGTCCTCGCCGGTCAGTCCCTCGGCGGCATCGGGGGAGTCCGGGGCGCAGAGTGCATAGAGACCACTGGGATGGGCGCTCAGGAACGTCTTGAGCACCATGGTGTCCCGCCGCGCGGGACCGTGTACGGCGTCGGAAACCGAATGTTCAGCGGAGATGGCGAGCGCGCTGGCAACGTCGCCGAACTGCAGATCCAGATCCACCAAAACTGTTCCGTGCGGCGCTGACTTGGCGAGGCCCACTGCGAGATTGCTCGCGATGGTCGTCTTTCCGACGCCGCCCTTGGGTGAGACGACGGCGATGACCCGCCCGGCAGGCGCCTCAGCCTTGGTCTGTTCCACGGGCACAGCTCTGCGGTACAGCGCGGCGCTACGCACGGCACGGTGGAGCAGCGCCGCGACCTCGTCGGCACCGGCCTCCGGTTCCAGCAGGTCAAGAACTCCGGCGCGCAGGGCGGCCAGCACAACGCCGGGGTCCGGCTGAGCCGCCAGGAGCACCGCCACTTCGGGGCATTCGACGTCGAACGCCGTAGCGAGGGTCAGCGCCAGCTCCAGCGGCATGCCCGGGCCAAGGATCAGAACCTCAAGATCAGCGGGGCGTTCCAACTGGCTGCGAACGTCGGCAGGGCGCCCCGGAAGCCTGCCGCCCTGCCAGCGGTGGACGTCCCCTTGCAAGGGCCCCGTGGCGGCTGCCCCGATCCGGCCCGGCAGGCCAGGGTCATCGGTCACAACCACGTAGCGGCTCACTTGTAAATCCCGTCGCGGGTCAGCTCGCGGGTGCCATCTTCCACTGCGGTTGAGGGTTCGTCGGAGAGCCAAATAGTGCCGAATTCCTGCCCGTAGACGACCTTTTCCGCGTTCGCGGCTGTCAGTGCCAGGGTGACCAGCAAGTTCTCGGATGCGGCACCCGGGCTGGCTCCGGAGGTCGAGTCTTCCGCGGCAGGGGCGGGGGCTCCCTGCACGGCAGTGACAAGGACTTTGTGCAGCGTCAAACGCGTGACTTCCGTCTTCAAGGAAATGAAGACACCCACGGTGTCCCCGGCCTTCAGCAGTCCGCCCACCGCGCGCTGCGGCGCCAGCAGGATTGAGACCTCCTGCATCCCTGCCGGCACGGCGGTGGTCCCCGGGTCCTGCATGGTGGCCGGATCGCGGAATCGGGTGCGCAGGAGCTGTTCACCGGGTACCAGGTCCACGGTTGTGACGAGTCCGTTGATGGCTGCAGGATCGGACACGGCATCGGCCGGGAGGGCTTTTGCCGGCACTGCCTGCCGCGTGGCGCTCTGCAGCACAACGTCGGCGGGGGTGCCGGCGGGCACCGCCGCGCTGACGATCAGGACCTCGGAGGTCTGGACTCCAGCGAAAGCGCGCTGCTCTGCGCCGTTGGTGTAGGAGACCAGCAGGATGCTGCCGGCCACTGCCAGCACGACGGCCGTTACCGCTGCTATGGCTCTGCTGTTCACGCTGATTGCTCCTACAGGCTTAGTGCGACGAAGAAGGCGTTGAGCGACTTTCCGTCTAGCTCTTCAACGCCGAACGACTGGAGATCCGCGAGGGAGACCAGCGTGATGAACTTACCTTTGATTCCGGCGCAGTTATGACAGCCCGTCTCTTTTCTCTGCTCACTGGGCCAACTGTGTGCCGTGACCTTGAAGGCCGCGAAACCGTCAATGACGTACGAGACGTTGTTGCCGTTGCCGGTGGCGGTGGAGTGGATCGGAAGAAGGATCGTGGTGCCATCAATATGGCATCCCTTGGGGCCGCTTTTGCCTGGCTCGCCACCGATGACCTGGTCGACGTCGACGAAAGTCTGGCAGCTATTCTTTGCGTCTGCGTCCAGCCAGCCAAAAGCGCCCGGGGATTTGCCGCCCGGGCCGGAGCACGAAGGGGGGTCATCGGTGATCCAGAACTCAACATCTTCGCGGGCAGTCTCGAATACGCAACGGGGGGCCGTGAACGGAAACACCGTGGCCTTTGACGGGCTGCCCCACGACGCTTTTGCGACAGCCTCTACTGTGGTGGAATCTATGCCCAGCACCGGGGCAAACCAGTGCTGGACGGCACTGCCACCGTCCGGGGTGGCGGTGCTGGTCCGGACCGTCACGGTGTTGCCGGAGATGACGGCCGTAGCCGCGGAAACCCCGTCATGCGCGTTCTTACCTGCAAGCAGATTGGCCGTGGCACCGGGGTTGGCGCACCTTTTCGCGGCACAGTCCTGGGCGATGGCCAGTGCAGCGGCGTCGGCCCCGTTTTGCAGTTGGAACCTTTCCGCGTAGATCATGCCGACGTCCACCACGATTGCGGTGATGCCGAGCAACACCACCATAAAAAGTGCCATGATCACGGCCACGGCGCCGTCTTGCCCCGTGGTTCGCCGCCTGTTCAGCCGCCGCATCGCATGACCGCCCGCCCACTCAGTGGAATCGCATCGGCGAAGAGGCCGGACAGCAGGTCCACGGAGTACGTGATGGTGACCGTCACGTCCGTGGCGGCGGCGCAGGACGCCGGCGTGACCTGGACGTTTCCGGCGGTGAGCCGGGGATTGAGGTTTGGCGCCGCAGCGATCGCCGTGTTGATCGCCGCGTTGATCGCCGTGCCGGGCGGCTTCTGGATGGCCATCACCCTTACCGATTCCCGGGCGGCGGCGCTCAGCTGCAGCTGAGCGTTGAAGACTCGGCCAAACTCGATGACGCCCAGAAGAAGCAAAAGAAGCAACGGAACGATCAGTGCGAACTCGACCGCGGCGGCGCCGCGTTCAGAGGATGATCGTTCCATTGCTACTTTCGGCAGACGTAAGGGACGGGCCGCGTCCCTCGGAGGCGCCGTGGCGCCCCACGGGGGCACCTGTTCGGCCGGAGCCGGCTACTTGACGAGTGTGGTCGCTTTGCCGAGGCCGTTGAAGAAGGCGCTCAGCTGATTTCCGAAGACACTGACGCCGGCGATCATGACTACAGCGATCAGGGCGACCATGAGGCCGTATTCGACCGCGGTGGCGCCCTTTTCGTCGTTGCGAAGGCGGGACTGGAGCGTGAAACCGAGGGTGTGCAGGTTTGCTGCCAGACGAGCGAACATAAGGACTCCTGAAGAGAGATGCGGCTGGCCCAGCGCCAGCTCCAGTACATACGTTAGAACGCGCCAGGACGCTCCGGGACAGCGCTGCGCGCAACCTGCGCAAAGGCTTGACGTACGGGCTGTTCCTGCGCTGGACCTGTGCCTACGCTGGGAATTGGAGCGCTTCTGGCGGGCTACGACGTGAACAAGACAAGCCCCAGGGCCGCCGCGAGCAGAGAGGGCCCAAAAGCAACCTCGGCCGCTCGGCCTGGTATCTGCCGCCGCATCGCGACCAGGGAGACAATTCCGCCGACGACGAAGCCGAGGGCGCCGCCGTAAAATACCTGGCTCCACCCCAGGAAACCCAAGTACAGGCCCACAGGCGCGGCGAGCTTCACATCTCCCATTCCGATGCCGTGCGGAGACACGAGCGCCAGGATCAGGAATACGACGAACAAGACCGTCGCCCCGGCCACCGCGCGAAGAAACCCGAACCAATCGGTCGTGGCGGCGCTGTTGACAGCGAAGAGCGCCAGGCCGGACACGAGCATGGCGCCCACGAGCGGATTTGGCAGCAGGCGGAAGGACAAGTCGATGCGGGCCAGCTGGACGGCGAGCACGCCAAGCACCAGAAAGGCTGGCAGTGACCAGTCCGTCCCGAACCGCAGTGCCAGGGCGGCGCAGAGAAGGCCGGTCAGGGCCGCCGTCGTGATTCGTGTCCGCCTGGCCGGCAATACGCCGAGGCGGGGGAGCGAGCGGGCGATTACCAACTCGGAGAGCATCCCCGCGAACAGGCCGAACAGCCCTGCGGAGATGACGAGGAGCGGCCCGGCGCTGGCTGCTATACCTGATAAGGACACAAGGACTCCCTGACTGGAGCAGCACGGGGCGGCCGGGCTGACCGTGCACCGTGCACGGGGACATCCCATTTTGACCCAAGCGCCCGTCATCGGCTATTCTTGGTAGTCGTTGTGCGTGTCCTTTCTCGATGATGCGTGCCCGTATGAGAATCCGGTTGCAGGATAGCTACTCATCGTGCACATTCGGGACCAATAGGACTACTGGTTGCATGGAGCCCTCACCTCTGTTCCGGTAGCGCATAGATAGTAGGTGCACCTCCGCGTGACGCCTAAAACAAGAACGCCAGAACAAGAACGAGGCAAACACCGTGCGTACGTACACCCCGAAGCCCGGCGATATCAACCGCCAGTGGCACGTCATTGACGCCACAGACGTTGTCCTTGGTCGCCTCGCGAGCCAGACCGCAATCCTGCTGCGCGGCAAGCACAAGGCCACCTTTGCGTCCCACATGGACATGGGCGACTTCGTCATCATCATCAACGCTGAAAAGGTTGCCCTCACCGGCGCCAAGCTGGAGCAGAAGCGCGCATACCGCCACTCCGGTTACCCGGGCGGCCTGACCTCGGTCACCTACGCGGAGCTGCTGGAATCCAACCCGGTCCGCGCCGTGGAGAAGGCCATCAAGGGCATGCTCCCGAAGAACTCCCTCGCTGCACAGCAGCTGGGCAAGCTGAAGGTCTACAAGGGTGCAGAGCACCCCCACGCCGCCCAGCAGCCCAAGACATACGAAATTACCCAGGTCGCCCAGTAGTCCTGGCCACCAAACAACTTATCTATACAAGGAGAATCGTGGCTCAGAACGAAGAGACCACCGAGGCCGTTGTGGCTGAGGAAAACCTGACCAGCTACACCTCGGAAAGCGGTCCTGCGGAAGCAGAAGCGCCCAAGAAGGAACGCCCGGCCCTCACGGTTGCCGGCGCAGCAGTTGGCCGTCGCAAGGAAGCCGTCGCACGTGTTCGCATTGTGCCCGGCACCGGCAAGTGGACCATCAACGGCCGCGAGCTGGCCAACTACTTCCCGAACAAGCTGCACCAGCAGGACGTCAACGAACCCTTCAAGATCCTCGATCTTGATGGCGCCTACGACGTGATGGCGCGCATCCATGGTGGTGGCATCTCCGGCCAGGCCGGTGCCCTGCGTCTCGGCATCGCCCGTTCACTGAACGAGATCGACACCGAGAACAACCGCGCCACCCTGAAGAAGGCCGGTTACCTGCGCCGTGACGCCCGCGTCATCGAGCGTAAGAAGGCCGGTCTCAAGAAGGCCCGTAAGGCTCAGCAGTACTCCAAGCGCTAAAAAGCGCTCCAAGCGCATTTGGCGCTTGCACGAAAGCCCGTTCCGCCCCTGTGGCGGGGCGGGCTTTTGCCGTTGGCGCCGCCCGTCTGGTGCCCCGGACGGGCGGCCGGGCCGGAATATTGCGGCCATCGTCTAAACTTGATTCGATGTCTAGATTATTTGGAACCGATGGAGTCCGAGGTTTGGCCAATGGCCTGCTGACTGCCGAGCTGGCTTTGCAGCTGGCCCAGGCCGCCGCCGTTGTGCTGGGCCATGACCGCAATACCAACGGAACACGGCCGCGCGCCGTGGTTGCCCGCGACCCCCGCGCCAGCGGTGAATTCATTGCAGCTGCCGTCGAGGCGGGGCTGGCCAGCTCCGGCATCGATGTCTACGATGCCGGCGTGCTGCCCACCCCCGCGGCGGCCTACCTCGTGGCCGATCTGGATGCAGACTTCGGCGTGATGATCTCCGCCTCGCACAATCCTGCCCCGGACAACGGCATCAAGTTCTTCGCCCGCGGCGGCCAGAAGCTGGCAGACGACGTCGAGAACGCCATCGAAGAGCAGCTGGGCAAGGAACCGTTCCGCCCCACTGGCGGCGAAGTCGGCCGCATCCAGCGCTTCTCCGACGCCGAGGACCGCTACATTGTCCACCTGTTGGGCACGCTCCCGCACCGCCTCGACGGACTCAAAGTCGTCCTGGACTGCGCGCACGGAGCGGCCAGCGGCTGTTCCCCGCAGGTCTTCAAGGACGCCGGCGCTGACGTGGTGGTGATCGGCGCCGAGCCCGACGGCCTGAACATCAACGAAGGCGTCGGTTCCACCCACCTGGGGCCGCTGAAGCGCACGGTGCTGGAGCAGGGAGCGGACCTGGGCATCGCCCACGACGGCGACGCGGACCGCTGCCTCGCCGTGGATCATGAGGGCAACGAAGTTGATGGCGACGAAATCATGGCCATCCTCGCCGTGGCGCTCAAGGCATCAGGGAAGCTCACGGACGATGTCCTGGTCGCCACCGTGATGAGCAACCTTGGACTCAAGATTGCGCTCCGCGAGGCCGGAATCATCCTCCGCGAGACCGGGGTTGGCGACCGGTACGTGCTCGAGGAAATGCGTGCCGGCGGCTTCAACCTCGGCGGTGAGCAGTCCGGCCACGTGATCTTTGCCGATCACGCAACCACCGGCGACGGCGTTCTCACCGGCCTTCAGATTGCAGCGCAGGTGGCCCTCACCGGACGTCCGCTGAAAGAGCTTGCCAAAGTGATGACCAAGCTCCCGCAGGTGCTGATCAACGTCAAGGGCGTTGACCGCACCAGGGTGCAGGGCGACGAATCGGTGGCCGGGGCTGTTGCCCTCGCTGAAGCCGAACTCGGTGACACCGGACGGGTCCTGCTGCGGCCCTCCGGCACCGAGCCGGTGGTCCGGGTGATGGTGGAGGCGGCAGACCACGACACCGCCCAGTCCGTGGCCGAACGCCTGGCGCTGGTGGTCCGGACCGAGCTGGCCCTCGCGCTCGTCCCGGACTGAGCCGACCGAAACCGCATCACTTACGGCGATGGCCCGTCTCCTGCCGGAGGCGGGCCATTGTTATCGGGGCGGAGAAGTGACCCGGCCGGGCCTATTTCTTGAGCGCGTCGCGGATTTCGGTCAGGAGGGCGATCTGCGGGTCTCCGGCCGCTTCCTCCTTGACGTTCGGGTTGATGCCGAGCCGGCGGTTGCGGCGTTCGATCATGTGGTTCATAGGCACCACAACAACGAAATAGATCGCCGCCGCGATGAGGAGGAAGTTGACGATCGCCGTCAGCAGCACGCCAAACTTCATGTCATTTCCGTTCAGGGTGACGACGGCGAACCTGTCGAAGTTGGGCGCTCCGACCAGCCCGGCAATGAACGGCATAAGCACGCTCTGGACGAGTGCCGTTACCACCGCGCCAAATGCGGCGCCGATGACTACTGCGACGGCAAGGTCGACGACGTTGCCTTTGAGAATGAAGTTCTTGAATCCGGTCAGCATGATTCCACGGTAGCCCAGGGGCATGAACGCGGCATGGCGCGCAGCTGAGGTGCCCGGCCCGTGTCGGCCGTCCCGGCGGACGGTTTCCGCTGTTCGGCCCGGACAGGACCGCTACAGGTAGTCCGGTGCCGCTTCGAGCCCGAAGTATTCCTCAAGCGTCGCGGTGCCGCGCTGGTGCATGTCCGTAGCCGCGTCGACGCCGATGAAGCGCAGGTGCCAGGGCTCGTAGTAGTAGCCGGTGATGGGGTGCAACAGCCACGGATAGCGCACCACAAAGCCGAAGCGGTGGCCGTTCGCCGTGGCCCAGACCGCGGCCGGCTGCCCGGCGAAGCAGGGCTGGAAGCTGCACGCGCCCCCGCCGTCGCCGATGTCGAAGCACCAGCCGGTCTGGTGTTCGGAGTGGCCGGGCCGGGCGGAAGCGGTGTCGGCCTCGGCCTGTCCCCGCGAGTCCACATAGCTGTTGTAGGTGAGTGTCTGCGTCGCGAAAGACCGGTAGCCGCTGGCCAGGGTCAGTACGACGCCGGCGCTGGCTGCCGCCGCAAACATCCCTTCCGCCGCTGCCGCCGTCGTACTGTTCAGCAGGGCTGCCTCACCGGATACGGCAAGGCGGACGGACGGCTGGACCAGGTCCACCGGCACGTAAGCCGCGGGGGAGAGCGGCCGGCGCTTGTTGACCACTACCCAGGGACTCGCCGGATCGGTGAGTGAGTGCCGAGCCGCGGACCCGGCGGCGGACGGTGCCGGGGCCGCCGGCGGCGTTTCCGGTGCCGTGCCGGCGGAGGTAGCCGCGACAGACTCCGTCGGGGATATGGCTGCGGTGGACGGTGCCGCCGGGCTGGGCTCCGTCGTCGCCGTGGCGGTACCGAAGGCGGACGACGGCGGCTGCATCGGTTCTGGGGTGCAGGCGGCCAGGGCGGCGAGGCCGGATCCGGCGATCAGGAGTCGGCTGAAGGTCCGTCGGTTCGGGGTCTCCTGGGGCGGGTGGTCCCGGCTTGCCGGCGGAGTCCCGGCAGTGCCGGATCCGTCGTGGCACATCTGTGCTAAACCTTTCGCAGCAGCATGCGCCGGATGGAGTGGTCAGCATCCTTCGTGAGGACCAGCTGCGCCCGGCCGCGGGTGGGCAGGACATTCTCTTCCAGGTTCGGTTCGTTGATGCGCTTCCAGATTTCGCGGGCGGTCTGCTCGGCCTCCGCGTCCGAGAGCGTGGCATAGCGGTGGAAGTAGGACTCGGGCTGCGCGAACGCAGTGGTGCGAAGCTTGCGGAAGCGGTCCACGTACCACTCCTCAATGTAGGGGGTTTTGGCATCAACATAGATGGAGAAGTCGAAGAAGTCACTCAGGGCCAGGCCCTGGCGGCCGTCGTGCCGCGGGCGGGCCGGTGCCAGGACGTTCAGTCCCTCGACAATCAGCACGTCGGGGCGGCGCACCACCACTTCCTTGCCGGGGACGATGTCGTAGGTCACATGGGAGTACCAGGGGGCCCGGACTTCCTCGGCGCCGCCTTTGATTTCGCTCACAAAGCGCAGCAGCGCGCGGCGGTCATAGGACTCCGGAAAACCCTTGCGCTCCAGCAGCTGGCGGCGCTTGAGCTCGGCCAGAGGGTAGAGGAATCCGTCCGTGGTGATGAGCTCCACGTTGGGTGTTCCCGGCCAGCGGCGGAGCATCTCGCGGAGGACCCGGGCGATGGTCGATTTGCCGACGGCCACCGAACCGGCCACGCCAATCACGAACGGGGTGCGCTGGGTCTGCTCTCCGAGGAAGGTGGTGGTGGCCGCGTGCAGCTGGCCCGCGGCCTCCACATACAGGTGCAGGAGCCGGGAGAGCGGCAGGTAGACGTCGCGGACCTCCTTCATGTCGAGGGGATCGCCGAGGCCGCGGAGCCGGAGCACGTCCTCTTCGTTCAGGGGCTGCTCCATCTGGGCCGCGAGCCGGGACCAGGTCTGCCTGTCCAGCTCCACGAACGGGGAGGCGCCGTCGCCGTTCGCTTCATTGCGTTGCAAAGTCACCCTAGAGATTCTCCCCTCTCACGGGGCCGAGAGCGAAATGGGCCGGCCGGGCAAGCCCCGGCCGGGCCGGAGGAGGGGGCCGTTGCCTCCGCGCAGCCTTCGTTTGCGGTCCGGGAAACCCGCTAGGCTTATGCCCATGTGTGGAATCGTTGGATATGTGGGCCACTCAGCTGGCCGGGTAAATACTGGACACAATGCCCTGGACGTTGTTCTTGAAGGATTGCGGCGGCTGGAGTACCGCGGCTACGACTCGGCAGGAATCGCGGTGGTGGCGGACGGAACCATCTCCGCACGCAAGAAGTCGGGCAAGCTGCTCAACCTGCTCGCGGAGCTGGAGGCCAATCCCCTGCCGGCGTCCCTGACCGGCATCGGTCACACCCGCTGGGCAACCCACGGCGGCCCGACGGACCAGAATGCGCACCCGCACCTCTCCGACGAAGGCAAGCTGGCGGTGATCCACAACGGCATTATCGAAAACTTCGCCGAGCTCAAACTGGAGCTCGTGCGCAAGGGTGTGAAATTCCTCTCCGAGACGGACACCGAAGTGGCAGCGGCGCTGCTGGGCGATATCTACCGCAACCAGCTGGGCGGCGACCTCTCCAAGGGTGGCCTGACCAAGGCCATGCAGCTTGCCTGCCAGCGCCTCGAGGGCGCCTTCACCCTCCTTGCCGTGCATGCCGACCAGCCCGACGTGGTTGTGGCGGCGCGCCGAAACTCCCCGCTGGTGGTGGGCCTCGGCGACGGCGAGAACTTCCTCGGGTCCGACGTTTCCGGTTTCATCGATTACACGCGGCGCGCCGTCGAGCTGGGCCAGGACCAGATCGTCACCATCACCGCGGACACCGTGGAGATCACCGACTTCTACGGCGCCCCGGCCGAAGGCAAGGAATACCACGTCGACTGGGACCCGGCCTCGGCAGAAAAGGGCGGCTTCCCGTCCTTTATGGAAAAGGAAATCCACGACCAGCCCGACGCCGTCCTGCAGACCCTACTGGGCCGCTCCGACGTCCACGGCAGGCTGACCCTCGACGAACTCCGGATCGATCCGGAACTGCTCAAGAGCATCGACAAGATCATCGTCCTGGCCTGCGGAACCTCCGCCTATGCCGGGCAGGTTGCAAAGTACGCGATCGAGCACTGGTGCCGGATCCCCACCGAGGTGGAGCTCTCCCACGAATTCCGCTACCGGGACCCGATCGTGGACGCCAACACGCTCATCGTGTCCATCTCCCAGTCCGGCGAGACCATGGACACGCTGATGGCCGTCCGCTATGCCAAGGAACAGGGCGCCAAGACGGTCTCCATCTGCAACACCAACGGATCCACGATCCCGCGCGAATCCGACGCCGTGCTCTACACCCACGCCGGCCCGGAAATCGCGGTGGCCTCCACCAAGGCCTTCCTCGCGCAGATCACCGCAGCGTATCTGCTGGGCCTGTATTTGGCACAGCTGCGCGGCAACAAGTTCCAGGGCGAGATCAAGGACATCCTGGCCGATCTGGGCAAAATCCCTGCCAAGATCCAGCAGATCCTCGACAACGAGGGCCAGATCAAGGCACTCGGCGAGTCCATGGCCGACGCCAAGTCGGTACTGTTCCTGGGCCGCCACGTCGGGTTCCCGGTGGCAATGGAAGGCGCGCTCAAGCTCAAGGAGCTCGCCTACATCCATGCGGAGGGCTTTGCGGCCGGCGAGCTCAAGCACGGCCCGATCGCGCTGATCGAAGAGGGCCAGCCCGTTTTCGTGGTGGTCCCGTCACCCCGCGGCCGGGATTCGCTGCACGCGAAGGTGGTCTCCAACATCCAGGAAGTCCGCGCCCGCGGCGCCATGACCATTGTGATCGCCGAAGAGGGCGACGAAGCG
The DNA here is from genome assembly GCF_035985125.1 of Arthrobacter sp. CG_A4. Taxonomy (NCBI): domain Bacteria; kingdom Bacillati; phylum Actinomycetota; class Actinomycetes; order Micrococcales; family Micrococcaceae; genus Arthrobacter; species Arthrobacter sp. CG_A4. Next base: position 68,130 of record NZ_JAXCID010000011.1, read on the forward strand.
GTCAAGGCCTACGCCGAGCACGTTTTCTACATCCCGGAGTCGCCCACACTGCTGGCGCCCCTGCTCAGCACGGTGCCGCTGCAGATCTTCGCCCTCGCCCTCGCCTCCGCCAAGGGGTACGACGTGGACCAGCCGCGCAACCTGGCCAAGAGCGTCACCGTAGAATAGCGCCATGATTGTTGGCATTGGCGTAGACGTCGTAGACATTGAACGGTTCGGCCGGCAGCTGGAGCGCACCCCCGGGTTGCGCGACAGGCTGTTCGTCCCCGCAGAGCGCGAACTGAATACTCGGTCCCTGGCGGCACGGTTCGCCGCGAAGGAGGCCGTGGCCAAAGTGCTGGGGGCGCCGGCCGGCATGAACTGGCAGGACTGCTGGATCGGACTGGACCAGAACGGCCCCACCGTGCAGATCAAGGGCACGGTGCTGGCCGTGGCAGAATCCAAGGGCGTCAAGCGCTGGCACCTGTCGATAAGTCACGACGGCGGGATCGCCACCGCAACCGTCCTCGCCGAGGGCTGAACAGCAACGTCCGCAGCAACTGCACCGCGAATGGACTGGAACCATGATCAGCGCCTACACCGGAACCCAGATACGCGCGGCTGAGAAGAGGTTCCTGGACGATGGTTTGGGCGCTGTTCTGATGCAGCGGGCCGCCTACGGGCTGGCCAACGCCGTCGTCCGCGAACTGCACAGCCGCGGGAGCCGCCTCTACGGTGCCAGCGTGACCGTACTCGCCGGCAGGGGCAACAACGGCGGCGACGGCCTGTTCGCCGCCGCGCTGCTCGCCGGCCGGGGCATGCGCACGACGGCGGTGCTGACCGCGGGCGGGGCCCACGGGGCCGGACTTGCGGCGTTTGAACGCGCCGGCGGCCGGGTGGTTCGGCTTACTCCGGAAAACGTCACCGAAGTATCGGCAGCCGCCGCGCGGACCGACGTCGTGTTGGACGCGGTCCTTGGAACCGGCGCCCGGGGCGGGCTCCGGGGCCCCGCCGCCGCCCTGCTGGACCGGCTGCAGGGTTCCCGGCCGGGCCTGGTGATCGCCTGTGACATCCCCAGCGGGGTCGATGCCGACACGGGCGAGGCCCACACGCCCGTGCTTGGCGCGGACCTGACGGTGACTTTTGGCGCCGCTAAAGCGGGCCTGCTGGCCGACCCAGGAGCGGACTTCGCCGGACGCGTCCATGTCATCCCGATCGGCATTGAATCGGCGTTGCCGTCGCCTGCTTTGCGCCGGCTGGAAGCCGAAGACCTTGCCCTGCTGCTGCCTCAACCGGAACGGCGCTCCCACAAGTACTCGCGCGGCGTGCTGGGTGTGGTGGCCGGCTCGCGGCGGTACCCCGGCGCCGCCGTCCTGGCCTGCAAAGGCGCCCTGGCCGCCGGCGTCGGCATGGTGCGGTACCTCGGCCCGCCGGAAGTCGCGGACCTGGTCCGCCGGGCCTGCCCCGAGGTGGTGTGCGGCCCGGAAAGCCCGGCGGAAACCCATGTCCAGGCCTGGCTGCTAGGTCCGGGACTCGACGAGGACGCCCATGATCAGCTGGACCGTGTCCGCGAGGCGGTAGCCACCGGGCTTCCGCTCGTGGCCGACGCCGGAGCGCTGCCGGCCCTGCCCCGGGTTCTCGCCCCGCACATGGTCCTGACGCCGCACGCCGGCGAACTGGCCGCCCTGCTGGCGCGGTACGGCGCGGAACCGGGCCGCGCCGGGGTGGAGAACGCAACGCTCGCCGCCGTCGTGCAGGCCGCGTCCCTGACGGGAGCCACGGTGCTGCTCAAGGGCGCCACGACCCTCGTTTCCGCCCCCACGGGAACTGTCTTCAGCCAGGCCGAAGCCACCCCCTGGCTGGCCACGGCGGGCAGCGGGGATGTCCTCGCCGGCGTGCTCGGAGCGCTGCTTGCACAGCTGTCCGGAAGCGGCGAGGCGTTCGCGGCGCACGGGATAGCGGGATCGGACCGGTGGGCAGCGACGGCGGCAATGGCCGCGAGCCTGCACGGCCGGGCCGGAAGCGCCGGATCGGCCGGGGGGCCGGTGACCGCCACCGCCATCGCGGAGTTCGTCCCGGCGATCCTGCGGGGGCTGTAATGAAGAGGAGACCCGGCGCCCCGACAGGGATGCTAACCCTACTTACCAGTAGTCTGTCTAGAGATTGTCCGCATCACACGAGGAGAACACATGGAAGTCTGGCCCGGAATGGCGTACCCGCTGGGAGCCACTTTTGACGGCACCGGCACCAACTTTGCCCTGTTTAGCGAACTCGCCGAGCGGGTGGAGCTCTGTATCCTCGCCGATGACCTGACCGAGACCCGGATCGAGCTGACCGAAGTGGACGGCTACGTGTGGCACTGCTACCTGCCGCTCATCCAGCCCGGCCAGAAATACGGCTACCGCGTCCATGGCCCGTACCAGCCGGAGACCGGGAACCGTTTCAACGCCAACAAGCTGCTGCTGGACCCCTACGCCAAGGCCATTCAGGGCCAGATCGACTGGGACCCGGCCCTCTTTTCCTACGAGTTCGGCGATCCGGACTCGCGCAACGACGGCGATTCCGCGCCGCACACCATGCACGGTGTGGTCATCAACCCGTTCTTCGACTGGGACGGCGACCGCCTCCTGCGCATCCCGTACCACGAATCGGTCATCTATGAGGCCCACGTCAAGGGCCTCACCGAGCTGCACCCGGAGATCCCGAAGGAACAGCGCGGCACGTACGCCGGAGTGTCGCACCCGGCCGTGATCGACCACCTCAAGAAGCTCGGCATCACCGCGATCGAGCTCATGCCCGTGCACCAGTTCATCAACGACGGCACCCTCGTGGAAAAGGGCCTCAACAACTACTGGGGCTACAACACCATCGGCTTCTTCGCCCCGCAGAACACCTACAGCTCCTCCGGCGACGTCGGGCACCAGGTCCAGGAGTTCAAGGCCATGGTCCGCGATCTGCACAAGGCCGGCATCGAGGTGATCCTGGACGTGGTCTACAACCACACCGCGGAGGGAAACCACCTGGGCCCCACGCTGTCCTTCAAGGGCATCGATAACCAGGCATATTACCGTCTGGTTGACGATGACCAGAAGCACTACATGGACTACACCGGAACCGGGAACTCGCTCAACGTCCGGCATCCGCACTCGCTGCAGCTGCTGATGGACTCCCTGCGCTACTGGGTGACGGAAATGCACGTGGACGGCTTCCGCTTCGACCTCGCCTCCACCCTGGCCCGCGAGTTCTACGACGTGGACAAGCTCTCCACCTTCTTCGAACTCATCCAGCAGGACCCGATCGTCTCCCAGGTCAAGCTGATCGCAGAACCGTGGGACATCGGCCCCGGCGGCTACCAGGTGGGCAACTTCCCGCCGCAGTGGACCGAGTGGAACGGCAAATACCGCGACACCGTTCGCGATTTCTGGCGCGGTGAGCCCTCCACCCTGGGCGAGTTCGCCTCGCGCCTGACCGGCTCGGCGGACCTGTACGAAAGCTCGGCGCGCCGGCCTGTCGCCTCCATCAACTTTGTCACCGCGCACGACGGCTTCACCATGCGCGACCTGGTCTCCTACAACGAGAAGCACAACGACGCCAACGGCGAAGGCAACAACGACGGCGAGTCCCACAACCGCTCCTGGAACTCCGGCGCCGAGGGGGACACCGACGACCCGAAAGTGCTGACCCTCCGGGCCCGCCAGCAGCGCAACTTCATCGCGACACTGCTGCTGTCCCAAGGTGTCCCGATGCTCCTGCACGGCGATGAGCTTGGCCGTACACAGCAGGGCAACAACAACACCTACTGCCAGGATTCCGAACTGAGCTGGGTGCACTGGGAAGCCATGGACCAGCCGCTGGTCGAATTTACGGCCTTTGTCAACAAGATCCGCCACGACCACCCGACCTTCCGGCGCAGCCGCTTCTTTGAGGGCCGCCCGGTGGTCCGCGGTGAGGGCGAGAAGCTGCCGGACATCGTCTGGCTGAAAACGGACGGCACAGAAATGCGACCGGAGGACTGGGACAGCGGCTTCGGCCGGACCATCGGCGTGTTTTACAACGGGCACGGCATCCAGGAGCAGGACTCCCGCGGGCGCCGGATCACCGACGACAGCTTCCTTCTAGGCTTCAATGCCCACGACGAAGACGTGGACTTTGCGCTGCCGCCCGAGGAATACTCGCGGTTCTGGGACGTGCTGGTGGACACCGCGGACCAAGCCGACACCGAGCAGCCGCTCAAGGCCGGATCGGTGCTGAAGCTGGCCGCCAAATCCATGGTGGTGCTCCGCGCGCACTCCGGCCCGGAGGTGGAAGTGGACTACTCCGCGGCCGCTTCCCTGGCCGCCATGGCCGAGCATGAGGACGAGGAAGAGGGCACCCGCACCTTGACCGCGGTGGAGGAAGGTCACCCCGTCACCATCGTTGCCCCCACAAAGACCGCCACGGAGGACCCGGCTTCATGAGGACGCCAGTCTCCACCTACCGGCTGCAGATCCGGTCCGGCTTCACCCTCCAGGATGCCGCCGACGCCGTACCGTACCTGAAGTCACTCGGTGCGGACTGGATCTACCTCTCGCCGATCCTGACGGCGGAGAAGGGCTCGGACCACGGCTACGACGTGACCGACCCCTCCGCGATCGACCCCGACCGCGGCGGGCCCGAGGGGCTCGCCGCGGCATCGGCGGCCGCCCGGAAAGCCGGCATGGGAGTGCTCGTCGACATTGTGCCCAACCACGTCGGCGTCGCCACCCCCGTCCAAAACCCGTGGTGGTGGTCGCTGCTGAAGGAAGGTCAGGGATCGCCCTACGCCCGCGCGTTCGACGTCGACTGGGACTTCGGCCACGGCAGGATCAGGATTCCCGTGCTGGGGGACGACTCGGATCTTGACGCGCTTGAGATCCGGGGCGGGGAACTGCGGTACTACGACCACCGCTTCCCGCTGGCCGAGGGCAGCTATACCGAGGGGGACGACCCCCGCGAGGTCCACCGCCGGCAGCACTACGAACTGGTCGGCTGGCGGCGTGCCGACAACGAGCTGAACTACCGCCGGTTCTTCGCCGTCAACAGCCTTGCCGGGATCCGGGTGGAGCTCCCGGAGGTCTTCGACGAAGCCCACGCCGAGATCGTCCGCTGGTTCCGGGACGGGCTGGTTGACGGGCTGCGGATTGACCACCCGGACGGTCTGGCCGACCCGGAAGGCTACCTCCGCCGGCTGCGCGAGGCCACCGGCGGCAGCTACCTGCTGATCGAGAAGATTCTCGAGCCGGGCGAGCAGCTCCCGGCCGGTTTCGACTGCGAGGGCACCACCGGCTACGACGCCCTCGCGGACGTGGACCGGGTCTTCGTTGACGCCGCAGGCCAGGAGCCGCTCGACGCGCTCGATTCCGGGCTGCGCGGGGGCCAAGCCGTGGACTACGAGGACATGATCCGCGGCACCAAGCGGCGGATCACCGACGGGATCCTGCATTCGGAGATGCGCCGGCTCGCGCGCCTGGTGCCTGCCCACGCCGGCCTCAATACCGACGCGGCCGCCGACGCACTGTCCGAGATCATCGCCGCGTTCCCGGTCTACCGCAGCTACCTTCCGGAGGGTGCGGACGTCCTGAAGGAAGCCTGCGGGCTTGCCGTCCGCCGCCGTCCGGAGCTGGCCGGCGCCGTCGGGGTGCTGCTTCCGCTGCTGCTCGACGCCGGTCCTGACGCCGGCGCGGAACTGGGACGCCGTTTCCAGCAGACCTCCGGCATGGTCATGGCCAAGGGCGTGGAGGACACCGCGTTCTTCCGCTACACCCGGCTGGGCACCCTCACCGAAGTCGGAGCCGATCCCACCGAGTTCTCCGTCTCGCCGGCGGAGTTCCACACCCGGATGACCCGCCGCCAGGCCGATCTCCCGCTGTCCATGACCGCGCTCAGCACCCACGACACCAAGCGCAGCGAGGACACCCGGGCGCGGATCTCCGTGATCGCCGAGCGTCCCGCCGAATGGAAAGCCGCCCTGTCCCGCCTGCAGGAACTGGCGCCGCTGCCCGACGGGCCGCTCGCCAACCTCTTGTGGCAGGCCGTCGCCGGCGCGTGGCCCGCGGACCGTGAACGGTTGCAGTCTTACGCCCGGAAAGCCGCCCGCGAGGCGGGGAACTCGACCGATTGGCTGGACCCGGACGCGGCCTTCGAGGACAAGCTGGCGGCCGCCGTCGACGCGGTCTTTGACAACCCCGCAGTCCGAACGGAACTGGACTCCCTCGTTGCCCTGCTGGAACCCTACGGCGCGGCCAACTCCCTCGGCGCCAAGCTAGTGCAGCTGACCATGCCGGGAGTCCCAGACGTCTACCAGGGCACGGAATTCTGGGACCGCTCGCTGACCGATCCGGACAACCGCAGGCCCTTCGACTTCGGTGCGCGCCGCGCGGCCCTGGCCGCGCTCGACGCCGGTGAGCGGCCGGCGTCGTACACCGACGACGCAGCGAAACTGCTGGTCACCTCGCGGGCGCTCCGCCTGCGCCGGGACCGGCCGGAGCTGTTCACCGGCTACACCCCGGTCCAGGCCACCGGCGCCGCCGCGGCGCACCTGCTCGGCTTCGACCGGGGCGGGACAGAAGGCGGCGGGGCGCTCACACTCGCTACCCGGCTGCCGCGCGGACTCGAACGGCAGGGCGGCTGGCAGGACACCGCCGTCGAACTTGCCACGGCCATGACGGATGAGTTGACCGGGCACACCTTTGGCCCCGGCCCGGTGCGCGTGGCCGGCATCCTGCGCGACTACCCGGTGGCCCTCCTGGTGCCCGCCGCCTAAGCAGTCCTTGAAGAACCGACATGGGGAACGGAAGAATGCCATGACCTTGCCTGCACACGGAACCGAACGCTTCGATCTCTGGGCGCCGGACGCGGAGTCAGTAACGCTGCTCGCCGACGGCCGGAAATACCCGATGAGCCGGGTCGTTGGAGCCGGCCGGGCCGGCGGAGGTCCGCCCGGCGCCGGCCCGGACGGCGACAACCAGGACGGCTGGTGGACGGCCGCCGGAGCCCCGGCCACCGGCGAGGTGGCCTACGGCTACCTCCTGGACGGGGACACGACGCCACTGCCGGACCCGCGGTCCCGTCGGCAGCCCGACGGCGTGCACTCGCTGTCGCGGACCTTCGACGCCGGCAGCCACGCCTGGGCTGACGGGCAGTGGGAGGGACGCGGGCTGCAGGGTGCGGTGATCTACGAGCTGCACCTGGGAACCTTCACCCCGGAGGGGACCCTGGACGCGGCCATCGGGAAGCTCAGCTACCTGGCTGAGCTCGGCGTCGACTTCGTGGAACTGCTCCCGGTCAACGGCTTTAACGGCACCCACAACTGGGGCTACGACGGCGTCCTGTGGTACGCCGTGCACGAAGGCTACGGCGGACCCGCCGCGTACCAGCGCTTCGTGGACGCGGCCCACGCCGCCGGCCTGGGAGTTATCCAGGACGTCGTCTACAACCACCTCGGGCCCAGCGGGAACTACTTGTCACGGTTCGGGCCGTACCTCAAGTCGGGGGAGGGCAACACCTGGGGCGACTCCGTCAACCTCGACGGCCCCGGCTCCGACGTCGTGCGCCAATACATCCTGGAGAACGCCGCCATGTGGCTCCGGGACTATCATGTGGACGGGCTGCGGCTGGACGCCGTGCACGCCTTCAAGGACGAACGGGCAGTCCACCTCCTGGAGGAGTTCGGCGCGCTCGCGGATCACATCTCCGCCGAAACCGGGCGTCCTGCCACGATGATCGCCGAGTCGGACCTCAACGATCCCCGGCTGCTGTACCCCCGGGATGTCAACGGCGACGGCCTGGCCGGGCAATGGAGCGATGACTTCCACCACGCGGTCCACGTCAACGTCAGCGGCGAGGCCACCGGCTACTACGCCGACTTCGAATCGCTCGGGGCGCTGGCCAAGGTCCTGGTTGACGGGTTCTTCCACGACGGCGGCTACTCCACTTTCCGGGAACGCCACCACGGCCGGCCCATCAACACCGGCATCGTCCACCCGTCGGCGCTGGTGGTCTGTAGCCAGAACCATGACCAGATCGGCAACCGGGCCACCGGTGACCGGCTGTCCCAGTCGTTGGGCTACGGGCAGCTGGCGCTCGCCGCCGTCGCGACCCTGACGTCGCCGTTCACGCCGATGTTGTTTATGGGCGAGGAATACGGCGCGACGACGCCGTGGCAGTTCTTCACGTCGCACCCGGAACCGGAGCTCGGCAAGGCCACCGCCGAAGGCCGGATCAGGGAATTCGAGCGGATGGGCTGGGACCCCGCCGTCGTGCCCGACCCGCAGGACCCCGGGACCTTCACCCGTTCCAAGCTCAATTGGGCCGAAGCCGCCGAAGGTGACCACGCCCGGCTGCTGGAACTCTACCGCTCGCTGATCGAACTCCGGCGCTCCACACCGGAGCTCGCCGGTCTGGGGTTCGAGGACACCGCGGTGGACTTCAGCGAGGCGGACGGCTGGCTCCTGTTGCGGCGCGGCGGCGTGGAAGTAGCGATGAACTTCTCCGCCGAACCGCGCGGTGTCGCCGTCACCGGTGCTTCGGTTGTGCTGGCCACCGACGACGGCGTGCGGCTCGGGACCGGGCGGCTGGACCTTCCCGGGCACAGCGCCGCAATTCTCTCGAAGTAGTTCTCTGCAAGTATTTTTTAGATGAGGCAGGATGGAATGTATGACTTATTCGGCAGCTGACACCCGCTACGACACAATGCCCTACCGCCGCGTGGGACGCAGCGGCCTGAAACTCCCCGCGATTTCGCTGGGCCTGTGGCACAACTTTGGGGACGACAAGACGTTCGAGGCCCAGCGCGCCATCCTGCGCCGCGCCTTCGATCTCGGCGTCAACCACTTTGACCTGGCCAACAACTACGGCCCGGCGGCCGGTTCGGCCGAGACCAACTTCGGCCGCCACCTCAAGGACGACTTCCGTCCCTACCGTGACGAGCTGGTCATCTCCACCAAGGCCGGCTACAACATGTGGCCGGGCCCGTTCGGCGAATGGGGCTCCCGCAAATACCTGCTCGCGAGCCTGGACCAGTCCCTGAACCGGATGGGCCTGGACTATGTGGACATCTTCTACAGCCACCGGCCGGACCCGGAGACCCCGATGGAGGAGACCATGGGCGCCCTGGACCAGGCGGTCCGCTCGGGCCGGGCCCTGTACGCCGGCATCTCCTCCTACACCCCGGAACAGACCCTCGAGGCCGCCCGCATCCTCAAGGAGCTCGGCACCCCGCTGCTGATCCACCAGCCCAGCTACTCCATGCTGAACCGCTGGACCGAGAACGGCAGCCCCAACCTTTACGAGGCGCTGGAACAGGTGGGTGCAGGATCCATCGCTTTCTCGCCGCTGGCGCAGGGCATGCTGACGGACCGCTACCTCAACGGCATCCCGGCCGATTCCCGCGCCGCCCAGGACAAGTCCCTGGACCAGTCGATGATCACGGAGGAAAACCTGGAGCGCGTGCGGGGCCTGCGCCGGATTGCCGAGGGCCGCGGACAATCGCTCGCCCAGCTGGCCATCGCATGGATCCTGCGCGAGCAGGGCAAGGGCTCGTCCGTGACGTCCGCGCTCGTGGGCGCCTCCAGCGTCCGGCAGCTCGAAGACACGCTGTCCGCCATCAACAGGCTCGACTTCACGGCCGGGGAACTCACCGCAATCGACGAGTTCGCCGTCGAGTCGGACATCAACCTGTGGGCCCAGAAGTAGCCCGCTAAGCGCCTGCGGTAACAGATTCGACGGCGGCGCCGGGAAGTCCGCGCCGGGAACAAGCGGAGCCCCGGCGCAGTTGAGTAGAATGCTAAGGGCGCCGTATGGCGCCGTGCCCGTCTGCCGCCGTCGCGCATCAGAGCGCGTCCGCGCCGGGCATAAGAAGTTTGTCCTCAAAGGAGTTCCGTGTCTTCACATCCGATTCGTGTTGCAATCGTCGGCGTAGGTAACTGTGCCACCTCGCTGGTCCAGGGCGTCCAGTACTACAAGGATGCAGATCCCCAGGCCACGATCCCGGGTTTGATGCACGTGAAGTTCGGCAAGTACCACGTCAACGATGTGCAGTTTGTCGCCGCTTTTGATGTGGATGCCAAGAAAGTCGGCCAGGACCTGTCCGCCGCCATCCTGGCCAGTGAGAACAACACCATCAAAATCGCCGATGTCCCGCCGGCCGGTGTCACCGTGCAACGCGGCCCCACCCTCGACGGGCTCGGCAAGTACTACCTCGAGACGATCGAGCAGTCCGCTGAGGAGCCGGTGGACGTCGTCCAGGCCCTTAAGGACGCCAAGGTGGACGTTATGGTCTGCTACCTTCCCGTCGGTTCGCAGGAAGCTGCCGAGTTCTACGCCCAGTGCGCGATCGATGCCGGCGCGGGCTTCGTCAATGCCCTGCCGGTCTTCATCGCCGGGACCAAGGCGTGGGCGGACAAGTTCACCGCCGCCGGCGTCCCGATCGTGGGCGACGACATCAAGAGCCAGATCGGTGCCACCATCACGCACCGGGTGATGGCCAAGCTGTTCGAGGACCGCGGCGTCACCCTGGACCGCACCTACCAGCTGAACGTCGGCGGCAACATGGACTTCAAGAACATGCTGGAGCGGGACCGCCTCGAATCCAAGAAGATCTCCAAGACCCAGGCCGTCACCTCCAATGTGGAGGCCGATATTGCGCCGCGCGACGTCCACATCGGCCCGTCGGACTACGTCCAGTGGCTCGACGACCGCAAGTGGGCCTTTGTCCGCCTTGAGGGCCGGAACTTCGGCGACGCCCCGGTGTCGCTGGAATACAAGCTGGAGGTCTGGGACTCGCCCAACTCCGCCGGCGTGATCATCGACGCCATCCGTGCCGCCAAGATCGGCCTGGACCGCGGCATCGGCGGCCCGCTGCTCTCGGCTTCGAGCTACTTCATGAAGTCCCCGCCGGAGCAGTTCAACGACGATCTCGCCCGGGAAAAGGTCGAGGCCTTCATCCGCGGCGACCTCGAGCGCTAACCGGCCTCCCCCTCCCGCCCCCTTCTCCTCCTCCTCTCGGTTGCCCTATCACTTGAGGTCCCCAAACCCCCGGTTTGGGCGCCGCAAGTGATAGGGCAACCGGCGTTTAGCGGCCGCGGAGCGCGAACCGGACTCTTTGGACGGCACCGCGGAAGTCATCCGCGAGGTCGTCGGCATTGAACTTGAAGTAGCGCCAGCCGGCCGCGTTGAACGATTCGTCGCGGCGATTGTCGCGGGACTGTTGTTCTTGGGTGAGGTGGTGGCCGCCGTCGTACTGGATGGCGGTCCGTTGCCTCCGGTAGCCAAGGTCCGCAGCGGGAGAGTAACGGTCGCCCGGCACCATCCGAAGCTGCAACTCGGGCTCAGGCAGCCCGGCAGCGGTCAACGCCAGGCGCAGGAACGTTTCCGGAGCGGAGTCGGAGCCTGGACGGATGAGCTCCAGTGCCAGGCGCGCTTTGACGATTCCTTTGAGCTTCGGGTGCCGTCTGAGCATCACCGCGAGCTGGGGGACCGTTGCCCACGGCTCCGTGCGGCCCTCAAGCTCAGGGCGGGGCCGCCGCACCAACTGGTCGCCGAGGGCGGCGAGATCCTTCAACGGCAGGATGCGGGCCAGGTCCAGCCAGGTCCGGGCGGGGGTTGAAATCCGGATTCCGTCCCAGACCATGAGTTCGTCGTCGAACGCCAGGACGGTGTGTCCGACCACGCCCGCACGCCGGACCGGCGGGAGCGCTCTGGGCTTGCTCAAATGCAGTTCCCGGCAGCCTCGGAACCACGACGGGAGCCACAGGCCCAGCAACATTGCAGCCGTGAGGTGCGAAATCCATGCGCCCGGCGTCGCGGCGGAGAGAGCCCGGGCCAGGCCGCGGAGTTCAAATTCCCAGCCGGTGGGCAGGTAGAGCAGCCGGCCGGCCGTCGCGAGATCGGAAGAACGGAGCCGGGAGCTGCCCATGGCCGCAGCCCGCGCCTCATAGACAGTGAACGGGGCCGAGGCGAGATGGGCCGGCAGAGCTGCTGAGGGTCGCATGCGGACCATTCTTGTCCGAACGCCGGTTCGCCGCTCGCGTTATCCACAGAGGCCTTTTGCGCTATCACTTTTGGTCCCCATTCCCCGGGAATGGCAGCCAAAAGTGATAGCGCAACGGGGATTAGAAGAGGCCGACCGGGTTGCCGTCGGCGTCGACGTCCATCCGCATGGCGGCCGGGACCTTGGGCAGGCCGGGCATTGTCATCACAGCTCCGGTGAGGGCCACAATGAAGCCTGCCCCGGTCTTGGGAATGAGGTCCCGTACGTGGACCGTGAAGCCCTTGGGCGCGCCGAGTTTGCTCGCGTCGTCGCTGAAGGAGTACTGGGTTTTCGCCATGCACACAGGGAAACCCGACCAGCCGTTCTTCTCGATCTCCGCGAGCCGCTTGAGCGCCGGCACCGAGAAGTCCACGCCGTCGGCCCCGTAGATTTCCTGCACGATGGTGCGGATCTTGTCCTCCACCGACATCTCCAGCGGGTACAGGTGGCGGAACGTGTGCGGCGTCTCGATGGCTGCGGCAACCTTGGCCGCCAGTTGGTCCCCGCCATCGCCGCCGCCGCCGCGGCCCCAGACATCCGCCACGGCCGCCTGGACACCCTCGGCTGCGCACCAGTGGAGCAGCCAGTCCAGTTCCGCCTGGGTATCGGTGGTGAACTTGTTGATCGCCACCACGGGCGTGATACCGAACTTCTCCACGTTCCGGACGTGCCGCCTGAGGTTCGCGACGCCGGCGGCCAGCGCCTCGACGTTGGGCTCCTTGAGCCGGTCTTTAGCGATGCCGCCGTGCATCTTGAGGGCCCGGATGGTTGCCACCAGGACCACGGCGGACGGTGCGACGTCGGCGATCCGCGCCTTGATGTCCATGAACTTCTCCGCCCCCAGATCGGCGCCGAACCCGGCCTCCGTGACGACGATGTCCGCCAGGCTGCGGGCGGTCTGCGTCGCGATCAGGGAGTTGCAGCCGTGCGCGATGTTGGCGAACGGGCCGCCGTGGACCAGCGCCGGGGTGCCGGCGATGGTCTGCACAAGGTTGGGCTTGATGGCGTCCTTGAGCAGCATGGTCAGGGCGCCCTGGACGCCAAGGTCGGCCACGGTGACCGGCTGCCGCTCGTAGGTGTAGCCGAAAGTGATCCGGCCGAGCCGTTCGCGGAGGTCGGCGATGTCCGTGGCGAGGCAGAACACGGCCATGATCTCCGAGGCTACGGTAATGTCGAAACCGTCCTGCCGCGGGATGCCCTGCGCCGGGCCGCCCAGGCCGATCACGACCTCCCGGAGGGACCGGTCGTTCATGTCCAGAACCCGTTTGAAGGTCATCCGGCGCGGGTCGATGTTCAGCTGGTTGCCCTGGAAGATGTGGTTGTCCACGAGCGCCATCAGGGCGTTGTTCGCCGAGGTGACGGCGTGGAAGTCGCCAGTGAAGTGCAGGTTGATTTCGTCCATCGGCAGCACTTGGGAGTAGCCGCCGCCCGTGGCCCCGCCCTTCATGCCCAGGATGGGACCCAGCGAAGGTTCGCGCAGCGCGATCATCACCTTGTGTCCGGCCCGGGCCAGGGAGTCCGCGAGCCCAACCGTGGTGGTGGACTTACCCTCGCCGGCGGGCGTCGGTGACATCGCGGAGACCAGCACCACTTTGCCGGGTGCACGGGCCGGTGCGCCGGCCCGGGACGCTGCCAGCTTCCCGGGATCGATCTTGGCCTTGTAGCGGCCGTAAAACTCCAGCGCCTCGGCGTTGATGCCGGCCGCGGCGGCGATTTCGCCGATCGGCCGCATCGTGGCCCGTTGCGCGATCTCCAGATCGCTAAGCGGAGCGCTTGAGGCGGCGGTCTCAGCGGCGGCCGGAGCGCCTGAGGCGGCGGCCTCAGCAGCGGCCCCGGCATGCGTAGGTTCAGACATCGTTGTCCTTCGGCTCGTGGCGTCGGTGGGTGTTCCGGCCAATGATTGCCGGCCGGCTGTTACCGGCCGATTGCCCCGGCTGCGGGCAGATGGCCCACCGGGACGGTCAGGTTTCCAAAATACTGGCTCAGGGCCGTGTGATAGCTCTCCACAGTAATCGCGGCGGTTCGTTGCCAGCCGAATTCCTGGGCGTGCAGGGAGGCGGCCCGGCCCATGTCCCCGCGGGTAGCCGGGTCGTCGTACAGGGCCTCGAGGGCGTCGGCCCAGTCGGCGGCCTTGTGGCCGTCCACCAGCAGGCCGGTGCGGCCATCGAAAATCGCGCGGGACAGCCCGCCCACCCTGGTGGCAACCACGGGGGTCCCGCAGGCCTGGGCCTCGAGGGCCACGAGGCCGAAGGACTCGCTGTAGGAAGGCATCACGACGACGTCGGCCGAGCGGTACCAGCCCGCGAGCTTCGGCGCGCTCACCGGCGAGTGGTGCGTGACGACGTCGTCCATTCCGGCGGAACTGATCAGCGACTTCAGGTCGAAGTCCTTGGCCCCGCTCACCGCGCCCAAAATGGTCAGCTGCAGGTCGATGTCCGGGCGGCGGGCCCGGAGCAACGCGGCCGCCTTGATGAGGATCTGCGGGCCCTTGAGCCGCTGGATCCGCCCGGCGAACAGCAGGTGGAACCTGCCCGGCGGCACCCCGTGGTGGGCCCGGGAGCGGCTCCGGAAGGCCGGAGTAAAGATGGTCAGGTCCACGCCGGGCGGCGCCACATCGATGCGGTCGCTCTCCGCGGTGTAGTGCGAGACGAGCTCGCCGGCTTCCGTGCCGGTGTTGGCGATCAGCCGGGTGGCGCCGTCGACGATCCGCTGCTCGCCGTCCTCGCGCCGGCGCGGCTCCGGCTGCTCACCGGATTCCAGCAGCAGGTTCTTCACCTTGGCCATGGTGTGCATCGTGTGCACCAGCGGCACCCCCCACAACCTGGCGAGCTCCAGCCCGGCCACACCGGACACCCAGTAGTGCGAATGGATCACGTCGTAGCGGCCGTGCGGCTGGAGCCGGCGGATCCTGTCGATCTCGGCCACCATGCTGTGCAGCAGTTCGGGCAGCTCCTCCTTGGGCAGCTTCCGCGGCGGCCCGGCCAGGACGTTGTGGACGCACACCCCCGGGGCAGGATGTTCGACGGCGGCCTGCCCGGCAGCGGTGGACCGGGTGAAGATCTCCACCTCGACGCCGGTCTCGGCGAGGGCCGCGGCCAGCGCGCGGATGTACACGTTCATGCCCCCGGCGTCGCCCGACCCCGGCTGCTCCATGGGCGAGGTGTGGAGCGAGAGGAAGGCGACGCGGCGGATCAGTGACATCCTGCTACTCTCCTGACCTATGCAACACCTGAACATGGATTCGATAAAACACTACTCCTGAAGTGCGGGCGGGTTCACCGGAGGGCTTTACCGGCCGGCGGCTGCTGCTAACGTGGCCGCTGTGAGCAGAAGCACGGAAACTGGGTCCCCGACGGCCGGCTGGGATATCCGGGAGGCCACGGCACAGGACTGGCCCGCAATCTGGGGGATCCTCGAGCCCGTTATCCGGGCGGGGGAGACCTTCACCTGGGACCGCGGCACCACCGAAGAGCGGGCCCGCGAACGGTGGTTCAAACAGGCCCCGGGACGGACGTTCGTCGCCGTCGGCCGCGGGGATCTCGACGGCGTCGTGCTGGGCACCGGGGAGCTGCACGCCAACCAGGGCGGCGCGGGAAGCCACGTGGCCAATGCCGGCTACATGGTCCACCCGGCGCACGCGGGCAAGGGCGTGGCGCGGGGGCTCTGCGCCTATTCCCTCGACGCCGCGCGCCGGGCCGGTTTCCGCGCCATGCAGTTCAACGCTGTAGTGGAAAGCAACGTCCGGGCCGTCGCGGCATGGCAGGGCCTGGGCTTCGAGGTGCTCGCCACCGTTCCTGAGGCGTTCCTTCACCCGCGCCTGGGCTATGTGGGCCTGCACCTGATGCACCGCACGCTGTAGCCTACGCTTCGCGCCAAAGCCGCTTCAGCTCCGGGAATGCGGCCTCGTAGCCGGTGAGCAGTTTCCCGCCGAGGACATCCGAGTCAACGAGGGGATGCCGGGCGAAGGCTGCCTGGGCCGCTTCCCGCCGGCCGGCCCCCGACGCAGGGCCGCCGCCTGTAGCCGGGCCGGGCGAGGTCGCCTGGACGACGAGCCGCTCCACGTCCTTGGTCCGCCGCATCAGCGCCAGTTCCGCCTCCGCCGGGCGATCCTGCGGCAGCGGCGCAACGCCGTCGGGCGTCACCCGGCATGGCACTTCGACGACGGCGTCCGCGGGCAGCCCCGGAATCGCGGGGCCCGCCGCGTCCGCAAGCGTGTTGGGTGTATTCAGGATCAGCTCCGCCCCGCCCCCGCCGGCGAGGGCGCGCATGACAGCCAGCGCGACGCGCTCGTAGCCGCCGCCGGCAAGGTCCGTCTCGTCCCGGCGCTCGCCGGCTGGCCGCGCCTCGGCGAGGTAGCCTTCCTCACGGGACCTCCGCGCGGCGTCCCAGAGCCTGAACGCCTCCGGACCCGCCGCCGCGAGCCGCGGGTAGAGCTCCGCCTGCTGCCGGTCAATGGACTCCCCGCGGGTCCGGGTGGAGGAACGGATGCCGGCCAGGGCACGGGCGGTCTCGTAGTAGTAGAAGAGGTACTCGTTTGGCAGGCAGCCCAGCCCGGCGAGGAAAGGCTGCGGAAACAGCCGGCCCTCCTCGAAACCGGCCAGGGCGCCGGCATCGGCCAACAGCCCCGGCAGCAGATCCCGTCCGCCGGACTCCAGCCGGTACAGCCAGCCGAGGTGGTTGAGGCCGTAGTAGCCGACGCCGTCGAGCCTGCCCTCTTGCAGCTCGACGCCGGCGGCCCGCGCCGCGCGGTGCACGAGCCCGCTGGCGGAGTCACAGATGCCGATCACTTTGGCGCCCAGCATGGGGGTCAGCGCCTCGGTGACCATGCCTGCCGGGTTGCTGAAGTTCAGCAGCCACGCATCCGGGCAGCGGCGGCGCATTTCCGCGGCGAGTTCCAGCATCCGGGGGATCGACCGCAGCGCGTAGGAGATGCCGCCGGCGCCTGTGGTCTCCTGGCCCAGGAGCCCCAGCCCCAGGGCGACCCGCTCGTCGGCGATGCGGCCGGCGGTGCCGCCGGGGCGGATCGCGGCAAACACCAGGTCCGTGCCGTCGAGGGCTTCGGGCAGGGACGTGGTGGCCCGGACCGCAGGGGGGTGGCCGCCGGCGGCCGGGGCCTGCCCCGCCAGGGCGGCCAGGACCGCCTCGATGGCGGCCAGCCGGCCGGCGTCGACGTCGTAAAGCACCAGTTCACGGACGAGCCCCGCGTAGGGCCCGGCGCAAAGTGCCCGGTAGACCAGCGGTACCCGGAATCCGCCGCCGCCGGCAATCATGAGCCGCATGCCGACAGTCTAATCATGCTGCCTCCTCCGGGCCGGGCGCACACCTTTCCAGCAGTACCTGGACGGCGTACTGTGCCATACATGGACGCGATGCCGACGCGGCGATTTGACCCACTTTCCTCCGTCCGGACCCCGGCGGCGGAAGACTTTGACCTGCTCCTGACCGGGACCGTGTTCCAGGACATCATCTTCACCGGCCTCCCGCACGCTCCCGTTGCCGGAACCGAAATCTGGAGCGAGGGAATGGGCAGCTGCCCCGGCGGCGTGGCCAACCAGGCCATCGCGGCTGCCAGGCTGGGCCTGCGGACCGGACTGGCAGCCGCCTTCGGCGATGACGGCTACGGTGACTACAACTGGAAGATCCTGGCCGGGCAGGAACACGTGGATCTGTCCCTGTCCCGGCGCATCCCCGGCTGGCATTCGCCCGTCACGGTGTCCCTGAGCGTTGAGCAGGACCGGTCCATGGTGACGCACGGCCATCCGGCCCCGGTGAGCTCCACGGAACTGATCGGCTGCCCGCCGCCCGCGCTCGCCGCCGTCGCCGGCCTTGATGAGGAAATGGAGCCGTGGGCCCTCGATGCGCACAAGGCTGGAGTCCGGCTGTTCGGCGACGTCGGCTGGGACCCCACCGGGGCGTGGGCGCCCGCCCGGCTGGACAATCTGCAGTACTTCCATGCCTTTATGCCCAACCAGCGCGAGGCGATGGCGTTCACCAAGCGCGACAATGCGTGGTCTGCGCTCTACTCCCTCGCGGACAAGGTGCCTGTGGCGGTGGTGACCCTGGGCCCGCAGGGTGCCATGGCCGTGGACTCCGAAACCGGGGAAGAAGAGTGGGTGCCGTCCCTTCCGGTCTCGGCCTTTGATCCGACCGGGGCGGGGGACTGCTTCGGCGCCGCCTTCATCGTCGGTTGCCTGGCCGGCTGGCCGTTGGGGGACAGGCTGCGGTTTGCCAACCTGTGCGCGGCGCTGGCTGTGCAGGAGGTCGGCGGCTCGCTGGCCGCACCGGGCTGGGGGGATATTTCCGACTGGTGGCAACGCGCCAACGCCCGCAAGGAACGGCAGGGCAGCCAGTGGCTGCGGCGCTACTGCTTCCTGGAAGAGATCATCCGCGACGTGCCGCAGGAGGCGCTGCGGAGGGCGACGGCGACCATCGCGCACCTGTCGGACGCGTAAGTGTCCCGTTTTTGTGCTTGAGCGCGGCTGGACATGTCCTCCGCTGGGGCGTTGGGATGGACATAGTGCCATTGTGCGCACTGCTTGGTGCGAAGAATGGGCATGTCCCGTGCCTGGGAGTGGCTCCGGTTCTGGTTACCGTGGGACATGTCCTCTGCGCGGCCCGGGGGATGGACATAGTGCCATTGTGCGCACTGCTTGGTGCGAAGAATGGGCATGTCCCGTGCCTGGGAGTGGCTCCGGGTCTGGTTGCCGTGGGACATGTCCTCTGCGCGGCCCGGGGGATGGACATGGTGCCATTGTGCGCACTCTTTGGCGCGAAGAATGGGCATGTCCCGCGGGGCGGGGTTGGCCGCTGCGCACGGATTCAGTGCTGCGCGCTGTCGCCCCTAGAATCGTTAAGTGACTTACCCAGCAGCAACAGGCGACTCCCGGCCAGTTTCGGGAGCCGTGCCGGCCTACGTCGAGGAACGTTCGGCAGTAATCGACCTCGAGGCCATCCGGCACAACGTGCGGCGGCTCGCGGCCATGGCCTCGCCCGCCCAGCTCATGGCGGTGGTCAAGGCCGACGCTTACGGCCACGGCGCCGTTCCGGTGGCCCGGGCCGCGCTCGGCGCCGGTGCCAGCTGGCTGGGAGTCGCCCACATCTCCGAGGCCCTGGCCCTGCGCGCCGCCGGTATCGAGGCGCCCCTGCTGGCCTGGCTGCACACCCCGGAGAGTAACTTCGCCGCCGCCGTCGCCGCCGGAATCGACATTGGCTGCTCCGGCTGGGAACTGCAGCGGATCGTGGCGGCGGCCCGCGCCCAGGAACGGCCCGCCCGTGTCCATCTGAAGGTGGACACCGGTCTGGGCCGCAATGGGGCCACCCTCAATGCCTGGGACAGCCTCGTCGGCGAAGCCATGGACTACCAGGACCAGGGGCTGCTGCGGGTGGTGGGGGTCTTCTCACACCTGGCGGTAGCGGACGAGCCGGACCGCCCGGAAACGGATGAGCAGCTTGAGGCCTTCCGCGAAGTCCTCGCCATCGCGCACGACGCCGGCGTGGACCCCGAGGTCCGGCACCTCGCCAATACCCCGGCCACGCTGTCTCGCCCCGATACGCATTTTGACCTGGTCCGCGTGGGACTGGGCCTCTACGGGCTGTCCCCGTTCGAAGGACAGAGCTCCAAAGAACTGGGCCTGCGCCCCGCCATGACACTCCGGACGGTGGTCTCGCATTGCAAGGACGTTCCCGACGGGCAGGGCGTCTCCTACGGACTGAACTACCGTACCCGCGGCGCCAGTACGCTGGGGCTCATCCCCCTCGGCTATGGCGACGGCGTTCCGCGCGTCGCCACCGGCGGCCCGGTTCGGGTGGAAGGCGTGAACTATCCAGTGGTGGGCCGCATCGCGATGGACCAGATGGTGATTGACTTCGGACCGCTCCACGTCTCGGCCGGCGGGCGCAGCCTCCTAGGCGCCGAGGCCGTGCTGTTTGGCGACGGCGCCGACGGCGGACCCACGGCGGAGGACTGGGCCAGGGCTGCCGGCACCAACAACTACGAGATCGTCACCCGGATCAGCCCCCGGGTGCCGCGCCGCTACATCAATGAGGAACCGGACCGCAGCGCGGCGCAGGACGTCCCGGCAGGACCGCGGCAGTGACCGCCCCGGCCTGGGAGCAGACCCTCAACGTCCGGACCGCGGAACAGACGCACGCCCTCGGTGCGGCCCTCGGTGCCCGGCTCGGGGCCGGCGATCTGCTGGTCCTCACCGGCGAACTCGGCGCGGGAAAGACCACCTTTACGCAGGGACTCGGGGAAGGACTGGGCGTCCGTGCCGGCATCATCTCCCCGACCTTCGTGCTGGTCCGCATCCACCCGAACCTGGCCGATGGGCTGCGTCCCGGGGGGCCGGACCTTGTGCACGTGGACGCCTACCGGCTGGGTTCGGCCGCCGAAATCGACGACATCGACCTGGAAAACACCATGGACAGTGCCGTGACAGTGGTGGAATGGGGCCGCGGCCGGGTGGAGCATCTGAGCGACAGCCGGCTCGAGGTGG
The DNA here is from genome assembly GCF_035985125.1 of Arthrobacter sp. CG_A4. Classification (NCBI taxonomy): domain Bacteria; kingdom Bacillati; phylum Actinomycetota; class Actinomycetes; order Micrococcales; family Micrococcaceae; genus Arthrobacter; species Arthrobacter sp. CG_A4. The sequence continues at coordinate 88,650 of NZ_JAXCID010000011.1, forward strand.
ATCTGGTCCGCAGCCTCGGCGGTGCCGCCGCCGCTGTCACCCTGGACTTTGATACGGACGACGACGACGAGCCCCGCACGGTGGTGATCCGCGGCTTCGGCCCGCGCTGGGTGCACGCGCCGGTATTGCACTCGCCGGTACTGCCCGAGCCCACGCCCGAGCCCGAGCCCACGCCCACGCCCACGCCCGAGCCCGAGCCCACGCCCACGCCCGAGCCCGAGCCCGAGCCCACGGAACGGAACTCCCGATGCTGATTCTTGCCATCGACACCTCGGCCGTGGCCAGCGCCGCCCTCCTCTCCGACGACGCCCTGGAATCCCTGATCGGCAGCTTTTCCACCGCGGACACCCGGAGCCATGCCGAAGTCCTGGCCCCGGGCATCGAGAAGCTCCTCGCCGGGGCGGGCCTGGGCGGAGCCGACGTCGACGCGATCGTCACCGGGGTGGGCCCCGGCCCGTTCACCGGCCTGCGCTCCGGAATCGTCACCGCCCGCACCCTAGCTTTCGCCTGGGGCAAACCGCTGTACGGACTGATGAGCCTGGACGCCATCGCCCTTGAAGTGGCGGAGTCCACCGACGCGGCGCCGGAGTTCCTCGTGGCCACGGATGCGCGGCGCAAAGAGGTCTACTGGGCCCGCTACGCCCTGGCCGGCGGCCAACTCCCGCAACTGACGGACGGACCCCATGTGGGATTCGCCGCGGACCTCCCCGGGCTTCCGGTCTACGGTGCCGGGGCCGGAATCTACTCCGACGTCGTCAAGGCAGTCCCCGGTTTCAGTACCCGGCAGCCCGAAGCCCTCTCCCTGGGCCAGTTTGCGCTGGCCCGGCTCGCAGCCGGGGAAAAGCTGCTGGACTCGACCCCGCTGTACCTGCGCGAGTCCGATGCCCGGGTTCCGGGCCCCCGGAAGAGGGCACTGTGACCGGCCCGGCAGAAGTTCGGGCCCCGGGCGAGGCAACGCTGCGGGAAATGACCGCCAGGGACATTCCCGCAGTTCACGAACTCGAGTGCCGGCTGTTTCCGGTGGACGCCTGGCCGCTTCAGATGTTCGTCGATGAGCTCTCGCAGGCCGAGACCCGGCACTACCTTGTGGCCGAGCACGCCGGGACAATCGTGGGTTACGCCGGGCTGATGTGCATGCAGCCGATCGCGGATGTCCAGACCATCGCCGTCGTCCCCGAGCAGGAGGGTAAGGGGATCGGCTCCGCCCTGCTCACCGGGCTCATCCGCGAGAGCCGGAGCCGGCACGCCGAGGACGTGCTGCTGGAAGTCCGCGCCGACAACCCCCGCGCCCAGCAGCTCTACCGCCGTTTCGGATTCGAACAGATCCACATCCGGCCGCGCTACTACCGCGACGGCGTCGACGCACTGATCATGCGGCTCCGGCTCACCGGCGCACGCTCCGACACCACACCCCGGGAAGCAGACCGCCCATGAACCGCCCCCAGTACAGAGACGGGCCGCTGGTCCTTGGCATTGAGTCCTCCTGCGACGAGACCGGCGTCGGGATTGTTCGCGGGACCCGGCTGCTGAGCAACACCGTGGCCTCCTCGATGGAGGAGCATGTCCGGTTCGGCGGCGTCATTCCCGAGATCGCATCCCGCGCCCACCTCGACGCGTTCGTCCCGACCCTCCGGGAATCGCTGGCCGAAGCCGGTGTGACCCTGGCGGACATCGATGCCATCGCCGTCACTTCCGGTCCCGGACTCGCCGGAGCCCTGATGGTCGGCGTCTGCGCGGCCAAGGCCCTCGCCGTCGCCACCGGTAAACCGTTGTACGCGATCAACCACCTTGTGGCTCATGTCGGCGTGGGCCTGCTCCGGGCGGACGACGGCGGGGCACCGCCGTCGGGGGCGCTGCCGGAAACCCTGCCGGAGACCTTTCCGGACAATTTGGGCGCGCTGCTTGTCTCCGGCGGCCACACCGAGATCCTGCGGATCCGGAACATCACGGACGACGTCGAACTGCTCGGCTCCACGATTGACGACGCCGCCGGCGAGGCATATGACAAGGTGGCGCGGCTGCTGGGCCTGGGCTATCCGGGCGGCCCGGCCATCGACAAGCTGGCGCGCACGGGCAACGCCAAGGCGATCCGATTCCCCCGCGGCCTCACCCAGCCGAAGTACATGGGCACCGCCGATGAACCCGGACCGCACCGCTACGACTTCTCCTTCAGCGGACTCAAGACCGCCGTCGCCCGCTGCGTCGAGCAATTCGAAGCCCGCGGCCAGCCGGTCCCGGTGGCGGACATCGCCGCAGCCTTCCAGGAAGCCGTGGTGGATGTGATTACGTCCAAGGCCGTGCTGGCCTGCCGGGAGAACGGCATCACCGAGCTGCTGCTGGGCGGCGGTGTGGCCGCGAACTCGAGGCTGCGCCAGCTGACCGAGCAGCGTTGCAGTGCCGCCGGGATCCGTCTGACCGTCCCGCCGCCGGGGCTGTGCACCGACAATGGCGCCATGGTGGCGGCCCTCGGGGCCCAGCTGGTGATGGCCGGGATTGGGCCGAGCGGCATCGGCTTCGCACCGGATTCGTCCATGCCGGTCACCACCATCTTCGCCTGAGGCGCAGGCCCGGAACGTCCGGAGTCAGGCTTCGGGGCCCTTGCGCATCTGCTTGACCAGGTCCAGGACGACGGCGCGCAGGTCGCCGTCGTGCTCTGCCGCCACGCGGCGCTGGCGCTGGTAGCCGGCACCGCGCTCAATGATCGTCAGGACATCGGCCAGCTCGGCGGAACAGTTGAGCTTAACCGCGACGGGCTTAAGCCGCCTGACCGTCTCGCGGATGTGGTCCGTGACGAGTTGTTCGTTGCCTTCGGCGTCGAGGATGATGATGGCGTCCAGGCCGTAGCGGGCCGCCCGCCACTTGTTTTCCTGGACATGCCAGGGCGGCATGGTGGGGATGGTGCCGCCGTCGTCCAGCGTGGTGGATAACTCGTCGACCAGACACTGGGTCAGGGCAGCGATGGCGCCGACCTCCTCCAGAGTGGCCAGGCCGTCGCAGATGCGCATCTCGATGGTGCCGAGGTTGGGGACAGGCCGGATGTCCCAGCGGATCTCGGAGAGCGTGTCGATCACACCGGTGGTGAACATGTCCTGGACGTAGGACTCGTAGTCCTCCCAGCTGGAGAACTGGAACGGCAGGCCGGCGGTAGGCAGCTGCTGGAACATGAGGGCACGGTGCGAGGCATAGCCGGTGTCCTCGCCGCCCCAGAACGGGCTGGACGCGGAGAGCGCCTGGAAGTACGGGAAATAGTTGACCAGGCCGTCCAGCACGGGAAGGACCTTGTCCCGGCTGTCGAGGCCGACGTGCACGTGGACGCCGTAGATGACCATCTGGCGGCCCCACCACTGGGTGCGGTCAATGAGCTTCGCGTAGCGAGCCTTGTCGGTCACGGGCTGGAGCTGGGGCGGGCTGAAGGGGTGGCTCCCGGCGCAGAAGATCTCCACACCCATGAGATCAGTGACTTCCCGGACCGCGGCCAGCGAACTTTCCAGGTCAGCTTTCGCTTCCGCAACCGTGGTGCAGATCCCAGTGACCAGTTCCACGGTGTTCAACAGCAGTTCCTGCTTGATGTGGGGGTGCTCGTCGTCCTCGTTCAGCTCGGGATGCCGGGCGGCAACGCCGCGGAGCACCTCATTGGCGACCGAGGACAGCTCGCCGGTTTCCGCGTCGACGAGGGCAAGCTCCCATTCCACACCAAGAGTTGATTGCCTTGATGAAGCGAAGTCAATCTTCATGTGGTCCCTTCACTGTTCTGCTGTGACGTTGCCGCAACTCCGGCTGGCAAAGTCACGGGCGGAGTCGCCGGACAGTTGGCAGGGCAACGGTGGTCCAAGTCTAGTGCAGGGGCAGCGCCGGGACGGTGGCCAGGTTGCGGCGTAGACGTGAAAGTGTTCACAAATGGACCCCGGCCGCTGCGGTGCTCAGCGCAGTCCCGGTACAGGCCCCCGCGCCCGCCTCTTGCCCGGCGCGTCTTTACCGCCGCGTCGCTGCCGGCTCCGCCGGCCATTGGCCTCTGTGCCGTCGAAGCATCGCGCCGCCGTTTTGTGCGGGCTGTCGTTTAATGAAGGGGTGCCCATCCTGGATAAAGACATGACCCTGTGCATCTCCCTCTCGGCCCGCCCGAGTAACAACGGGACGCGCTTCCACAACCACTTGTATGGACAGCTGGGCCTGAACTGGATCTACAAGGCCTTCGCCCCGACCGATCTGGCGCAGGCGATCGCCGGCGTGCGCGGCCTCGGAATCCGCGGTTGCGCGGTCTCAATGCCGTACAAGGAAGCTGTCATTGCCCTCGTGGACGTGATGGACCCCTCCGCGAAGGCCATTGACTCGGTCAACACGATCGTTAACGACGGCGGCCGGCTCACCGCCTACAACACCGACTACACGGCCATCGAGCAGCTGCTGCAGCGCAATGCCGTGCCGAGTTCGTACTCCGTGCTGTTGAAGGGTTCCGGCGGTATGGCCAAGGCCACCGTGGCAGCGCTGCGGGACGCCGGATTCACGGACGTCACGGTGATCGCCCGCAACGAGGCCGCCGGGCGGACGCTCGCGGAGCTGTACGGCTTCAAGTGGTGTTCGGAACTGGGCAGTGCAGATGCCGACGGCGGTGCCGGCACGGGTATGGCGGACATGCTCATCAACGTCACACCCATCGGTATGGCAGACAGTGTGGCGGGCGGCGCCGATGCGGGGGCGCTGTCCTTCCCGCAGGAAGCCGTCGACGCCGCGACGGTGGTGTTCGACGTCGTCGCGCTGCCGGCGGAAACTCCGCTGATCCGGGCCGCCCGTGCAGCCGGCAAGACCGTTATTACCGGCGCCGAGGTGGCCACCATCCAGGCGCTGGAACAGTTTGTGCTCTACACCGGCATCCGGCCCAGTGATGAGCAGATCCGGGCCGCTGAGGACTTTATGCGGGGGCAGTAAATATGGTGCAGTAAATCGGGCGCGGCGGCACGACCCGGGGGGGGGCAGGTCCGGCCCGGGTGCTCCACCCCGTTACCCCTGGACCTCACCTCCCGATGAATCAGCCAGAGTGGCTCCCTAGACCGGCTCCACCGAGATGGCTACCCGGTCCTCGCCGATCCTGGTGAGGACCAGGGTGGCTGTTTTCCTGGCGGCATTTCCTCCAGTCTTCCCTCCGGACTTGCCGCCGGACTTGCCGCCGGGCAGCAGCTGCTTGCGCAGCTCCTCCGGAGTGACCGAGGTACCGCGTTTCTTGATGTCCAGCACACCGATGCCGTGGTCCTTGACCCAGGCCTTGAGCGACTTGACGTTGTACGGCATCACCTCCAGGACCCGGTAGGCCCGGGCAAACGGGGTGTCCCGCAGTTCCGGGGCGCAAATGTAGGCTATGTGCTCGTCCACGAGGTGTCCGCCCAGCTGGAGGGCGACGTCGGCCACCAGCCCGGCGCGGATGACGGCGCCGTCGGGCTCATAAAGATAGCCCTCGACCGGACCGACCGGGGCCACCGGGCCACCGTCGAAGTCCTCAGCGCTGGTGAGTTCCGCCGCCCCCTCGGAGCCCAGTAGGAGGGCGGCACGCCTGATCCCGGGGCGCCGGACCGCGTTGAACCACAGCGCCACCTCGGTGACGTCCCCGCCCACCGAGACCCACTGCGCTTCACAGCCCTCCGGCACCGCGTCGTGCGGCATGCCGGGGCCCATTTTGACGCCCACGGCGAGTCCGGTGCCGGCCAGGGACTCGACAAAGGACAGCGGCGGGGAGAAGTCTTCCGGGTCCCAGAGCCGTTTAGTGCCCGAGGTGGAGGTGGCGCGGCGGGCCGGGTCCAACCAGACGCCGTCGATGCCGTCGAGGGGCACGGAGGTGGCGTCCGAGTGGACGACGGTGGCGTTCCGGAACGGGATCAGGTTCATCGTGGCGCAGGCAGCAGTGGTCTCGTCCATTTCCACCGCGGTCACCTGGATATCCAGGGATGCCAGGGCCATCGCGTCGGCGCCGAGGCCGCAGCCAAGGTCCGCGACATGGGCGACGCCGGCTGCCAGGAACCGCTGGGCGTGCCGGGCCGCGACGGGGAGCCTGGTTGCCTGCTCCAGTCCGGCCTGGGTGAAGATCATCTGCCGGGCGAACTCGCCGAACTTGGCTTCGGCCCTGGTCCGCAGCCGGGACTGGGTGAGCACGGCGGAGACCAGTTCGGGGGAGTGGCCGGCCTTCCGGAGCGAGGCATTCAGCCGGAAGGCGTCGTCCTCCCGGTAGGGTCCCAGCGACGCCAGGAGGTCCCAGCCCTCGGGATTGAGGAGCGGTGCGATCTGGTCCTGCGGTGCGTCAGCCATGCGGTCAAGCCTAGGGCAGACACGGTTGGGGCGCCGTCCGCCCGGTGCGCCCGGTCCTTCCGGTCCGCCCGATAGGGTTGACGGCATGGACGACAGCGGCACGGCGAACAGCGACACGGACGAAAACTTCCCGAACGACGACGCCGCCGACCAGGACGCCGACGGCGGCCGGCCCGCCCGCCGGGGACTCGCCCGGTACGCCCGGCCGGCTTTGATCGCGGGCAGCGTCATCGCCGTCGTCTGCGTGGCGCTCCTGGTCATCATCTTCTTCCTGGACACTTTCAATGCGACCGTCTATTCCGTCGGGGGCCAGGACGTCACGGACGCCACCGACGAGGCACGCAACATCCGTGAGACCTACGCCGCGGCCCGGGTTGGCGGCATCGTCTTCCTCGGCGCCGGCGTCCTCCTGGCCGCCGCCGGCGCCGTCGTCGTCTACCGCCACCGCAACGAGCGGAGCCCGGACGCGGGCGAAGAAGACGGCGAAGACGTGGACTTCGACGATCTCGGAGAACGGTAGCCGGCGGTATTACCCCGCCCCGATCCGGGCCCGTCCCGGGCTGCGCCGGCGTTCACCCGGAACGAACTTCTGGCACTCGCCTTGACCGAGTGCTAACTCCTTACATAGAGTCATCATTAGCACTCTCCCTAGGAGGGTGCTAACACCTGAAGCCCTATCAGCCAGGCTGCTGCCGGCACCGCGACGACGGCCTGCACGCCATGGCGCCAGAGCTTCACAGTCCACGAATTTGCTGACGAATAGGAGAGGTCCTTGTCGGTCTCTATTAAGCCTCTTGAGGATCGTATTGTTGTCCGCCCGCTCGAAGCCGAGCAGACCACGGCCTCTGGCCTGGTTATCCCGGACTCCGCGCAGGAAAAGCCGCAGGAAGGCGAAGTTGTTGCAGTAGGCCCCGGCCGCTTTGACGACAACGGCAACCGCGTCCCGATCGATGTTGCCGTCGGCGACATTGTCATCTACTCCAAGTACGGCGGAACTGAAGTCAAGACCGGCGGCACCGAGTACCTCGTGCTGTCCGCCCGCGACGTTCTGGCGATCGTCGTAAAGTAACTCTCTTGGAACCCCGCGCCGCCGATCCCTCTGATTCATCCCGGACAGGTCTGCTGCGCGGGGTTCTGTCTTTGAAAGGACAAAACCATGGCAAAGCAGCTCGCGTTTAACGACGCTGCCCGCCGGTCGCTCGAAGCCGGCATCGATAAGCTCGCCAACACCGTTAAGGTGACGCTTGGCCCGCGCGGCCGCAACGTCGTGCTGGACAAGAAGTGGGGCGCCCCCACGATCACCAACGATGGTGTGACCATCGCCCGTGAAGTCGAGCTGGATGACCCTTACGAAAACCTTGGCGCGCAGCTCGCCAAGGAGGTCGCCACCAAGACCAACGATGTTGCCGGCGACGGCACCACCACAGCAACCGTGCTGGCACAGGCCCTCGTCAAGGAAGGCCTCCGCAATGTTGCGGCGGGCGCTGCCCCCGGCGAGATCAAGCGTGGCATCGAGGTCTCAGTCGAGGCCATCGCAGCCCGCCTGCTGGAAAATGCCCGTCCGGTCGGCGGCACCCAGGTAGCCAACGTTGCCTCCATCTCCGCCCAGAGCGACGAGATCGGCGAGCTCCTGGCCGAGGCGTTCGGCAAGGTCGGCAAGGATGGTGTGATCACCATCGAGGAATCGTCCACCACGCAGACCGAACTGGTCCTCACCGAGGGCATGCAGTTCGACAAGGGCTACCTGTCCCCGTACTTCGTCACCGACGCGGAACGCCAGGAAGCAGTCCTCGAAGATGCCCTGATCCTGATCAACCAGGGCAAGATCTCATCGGTCCAGGATTTCCTGCCGCTGCTTGAAAAGGCACTGCAGAGCTCCAAGCCGCTGTTCATCATTGCCGAGGACGTCGACGGCGAGGCGCTCTCCACGCTGATCGTCAACCGCATCCGCGGCACCCTGAACGTCGTTGCCGTCAAGGCGCCGGGCTTCGGTGACCGCCGCAAGGCCATGCTGCAGGACATCGCCACCCTCACGGGCGCACAGGTTGTCTCTGCGGAACTGGGCCTCAGCCTGGACACCGTCGGCCTTGAGGTGCTGGGCACCGCCCGTCGCATCACCGTCACGAAGGACAACACCACCATCGTCGACGGCGCCGGTTCGGCCGAGGACGTCGCAGCCCGGGTTTCCCAGCTGCGCGCCGAGCTGACCCGCACGGATTCCGATTGGGACAAGGAAAAGCTGCAGGAACGCCTGGCCAAGCTGGCCGGCGGCATCGGCGTGATCAAGGTCGGCGCAGCGACCGAGGTGGAGCTTAAGGAAAAGAAGCACCGCATCGAAGATGCTGTCTCCTCGACCCGCGCAGCGCTCGAAGAAGGCATCGTGGCCGGCGGCGGCGCCGCCCTCATCCACGCCCTCAAGGCGCTCGACGAGGATCCGGCCGTGAAAGCACTCGACGGCGACGCAGCAGCAGCGGTCGGCATCGTCCGCCGGGCACTGACCCAGCCGCTGCGCTGGATCGCCCAGAACGCTGGCTTCGACGGCTACGTTGTCGTCGCCAAGGTGGCCGAATCCGCCGACAACCACGGCTTCAACGCCAAGACCGGCGAATACGAAGACCTGATCGCCGCCGGCGTCATCGACCCGGTAAAGGTTACCCGTGCGGCCCTCCGCAACGCTGCTTCCATCGCGGCCCTGGTTCTCACCACGGAAACTCTCGTGGTGGAGAAGCCTGCCGACGAAGACCAGCACGCAGGCCACCAGCACTAAGCCTCGCCGGCGGCGCCCTGACCGGCACCGCAGCTTCACCAGCACATAGAAGGAGAGGGACCGGACCAGCGCGAGCTGTTCCGGTCCCTCTTTTCGTGGCGGGACGCTTGAGTCAGGGCCGGGAGCGGAGCGCCCTTCGGCGAAGCCGCAGCGCGGCGTCCCGCGGAAGCCGCCTGGTAATCAGCCGGTAGAAGATCAGGACGGCAACAGCCGCCACCACGATTCCCACGAGATTCAACCCCAGCTGGAGCGCCGATCCGGCCGCCTTCTGGTACTCGCCCAGGACCAGTGCCACCGCCACGAATCCGGCGGCCGGGACCGTCGTGACGGAGATGAAGACGCCCACCAGGGCTGCGGACCGGCGGCTGATCACGGACAGCATTCCGGCGATCCCGGCCAGCACGGCAACGATCAGCGAATAAGGCCCCGGGTGGTAGATGAAATCGACCGCGGAGCCGCGGTCGAGCACATCGGCGGGAAAAAGACCGAGCGGCACTGACAGCCAGGCCGTGAGGGCTGCCGCGAGCATGGCCACCGGGAAGCCGACGCCGAGCGCGAGTGCCGCGCCGCGGCCGAGCCGCCACTGCCGCCGCACGAGTGCCACCGCCAGGGCCGCCAGCGGGCCGAACTCCGGCCCCACCGCCATCGCCCCGACGATGGCGATGGTCGAATCCGTGACGATGCCGATGGCCGCCAGCTGGGTCGCGAGGACGAGGAACGCCAGGTAACTCCAAGTCAGCCGCGAGTCCTCACCTGTCTGCCGGGACACCTCGTCCCAGATCACGGCGTCGGCACCCTCGCCCGGGGCGGCCGCCTCAGCCTGATCCGCCCGGTCCGAGAGCACCAGCTCCGGCGTGGTGACCGAGATCGACCCCACTTCCTGGACTTTCAGCGCATGGAGTTTCTCCACCAGCCGCTCCACGGATTCGCGTGCCAGCAGGACCTGGATGACGTCTCCCGGTGGAACTAGGGAGGCGCCGGAATGGCGTGCGACTTCGGCGACGCCGATCTCGCCGGAGCAGCAGTCCACCACAGCCGGGGACAACTTCTCCGGGACACAAATTCGCAGTTGCACGATCACGTGCCCACCTCCTTCGACTCCCACCACACTGACATAAAGTGCGGTAACCGTATCCCGGTGACGCGGGGGTCCGGCGGGCTTGTAGGGGGACCGGTCGTCATCCGGCCTTTTGGAGGGGTTCGAGGGTCACCTGCCCAACGCCCTCGACCGCGGTGAGCATCGCACAGCTGTTCCTGCCGGGCTTTGCGAGATCGCGAGGTTCTTCGTGGACCCGTCATCAGGAGCAGGGCGGCAGGGGACTCCAGTTCGCGGAGGCCAGACGTCGTCGATGCCGATATCGCTTTGCTGGACCAGGACCAAAACCCGGATTCCCCATCTGCGCCGGCGGCCGGCGAAGCCCGTGCGGTTGCTCACATTACCGGCCCGGAATATGGGGATCGCCGCCAAGGTTCTACTATCTATTCAACACTTCTGCACAGGCCATGCCCGTAATGACGGGCTGGTCATCTGCTGCAACCCCTACCCGTGACACCCTGCAACCAAGGTAAGAGGCGCACTCATGACCCAGCCCGGACACGACCCCTTCGGCTTCATCGGCCTGACCTATGACGATGTCCTGCTCCTGCCGGGCCACACTAATGTCATTCCTTCGGAGGCGGACACCTCATCCCGGATCTCCAGGCGCATCACGGTCCAGACGCCGTTGCTGTCCGCCGCCATGGACACCGTCACTGAGTCCCGGATGGCCATCGCGATGGCCCGCCAGGGCGGTCTCGGCGTCGTGCACCGCAACCTCTCGATCGCCGATCAGGCCGACCAGATCGACCGGGTCAAGCGCAGCGAGTCCGGCATGATCACCAACCCGCTGACCATCGGCCCCGAGGCCACGCTGGCCGAGCTGGATGAAATCTGTTCGCACTACCGGGTCTCCGGCCTGCCCGTCGTGGACGAGGGCATGAGGCTGCTGGGCATCGTCACCAACCGCGACACCCGCTTCGTGCCGGAGGCGGACTTCCCGCTCCGGCTCGTCAGCGACGTTATGACCAAGATGCCCCTCGTCACCGGGCACGTCGGCATCAGCCGCGAGGAAGCCTCGCACAAGCTGGCGACCAACAAGATTGAGAAGCTCCCGCTGGTGGACGAGCAGGGCCGGCTCAAGGGCCTCATCACCACCAAGGACTTCACCAAGGCCGAGCAATACCCGCTGGCCACCAAGGACGAGGCGGGCCGGCTGCGAGTCGGTGCCGCCATCGGGTTCTTCGGTGACGGCTGGGAACGTGCCATGACCATGATCGACGCCGGCGTGGACGTCCTCTTCGTCGACACCGCCAACGGCCACTCGCAGGGTGTGCTGGACATGATCAGCCGGTTGAAGGCGGATCCCGCCGCCGCCCACGTGGACATCATCGGCGGCCAGGCCGCCACCCGCGAAGGCGCCCAGGCGCTCATCGACGCCGGCGCCGACGGCATCAAGGTCGGCGTGGGCCCGGGATCGATCTGCACCACCCGTGTTGTTGCCGGCGTCGGTGTCCCGCAGATCACCGCCATCTACGAATCCGCCAAGGCGGCCATCCCCGCCGGCGTTCCGCTGATCGCCGACGGCGGCCTGCAATACTCGGGCGACATCGGCAAGGCGCTGGTGGCCGGCGCCGACACCGTGATGCTGGGCTCCCTGCTGGCCGGCTGCGACGAGTCCCCGGGCGACCTGATCTTCGTCAACGGCAAACAGTTCAAGCTCTACCGCGGCATGGGCTCCCTCGGCGCCATGCAGACCCGCGGCAAGAACACCTCCTACTCCAAGGACCGGTACTTCCAGGCGGACGTCTCCGGCGATGACAAGCTCATCCCGGAAGGCATCGAAGGCCGGGTGGCCTACCGCGGCCCGCTGGCCTCGGTGGCGCACCAGCTGGTCGGCGGCCTCCGCCAGACCATGTTCTACACCGGAGCACCGACGATTCCCGAGCTCAAGGCCCGCGGCAAGTTCGTCCGCATCACGCCGGCCGGGCTGAAGGAATCCCACCCGCATGACATCCAGATGACAGTGGAGGCACCGAACTACGGTTCGCGCTAGTCTGAAGTTACGTTGGTCCTTTCCTCGTTTTCCTTCTGGAATCCGGGGGAAGGACCACTTTTGTATCAACATTTGTAGCCACTAAATTCTTT
>NZ_JAXCID010000012.1:0-96351 GCF_035985125.1 Arthrobacter sp. CG_A4
GCGTCGCCGTGTACACCGCCCTGACCCGGCACGCCGACACCCTGCGCGCCGCCGGGGACCCCCGCACCAAGGGCCAGCTCATGGCCGACGGCCTCGTCGAACGCACCACCGGCACCCCCGGCGGGATCACCGGAATCGAACTCCAGCTCATCATGACCGACCGCACCCTCCTCCAGAGCGACTCCGAACCCGCACGCCTCCCCGGCTACGGCATCGTCCCCGCCGGCTGGGCACGAAACATCCTCACCCACACCCCCAAAGGAAAACACCCGGTCAACGATGACGCGGCGTTCAACCTCTTCCTCCGCCGGCTCTACACCGCCCCCGGCACCGGGGACCTGATCGGCATGGACTCCCGCGCCCGGCTCTTCCCAACCGGGCTCCGCCGCTTCCTCCAGACCCGCGACGACACCTGCCGCACCCCCTACTGCGACGCCCCCATCCGCCACTACGACCACATCATCCCCTGGCACCACGGCGGCACCACCACCCGGACCAACGGCGCAGGACTCTGCGAAGCCTGCAACCACACCAAAGAAAACCCCGGCTGGACCGCCAAACCCCGCCCCGGGCCCGACGCCGCCTCCCACCACAGGCACACCATCGACCTCACCACCCCCACCGGCCACACCTACCACTCCACCGCCCCACCACTCCCAGGAACAGCACTCCCAGGAACACCACTCCCGGAAACACCGCCGCCGGGAATGAAGCTGCCGGGAACAGATCTGAACCGGACGAAGGCAGTGCGGGGGACGAAGGTGCCGGGAACGAAGGTGCGGAGATCAGGTCTGGGCCGAACGTCACCGGACCCGCCCCCGCCCCGCCGCCGCCGCCGCCGTCGCAACCACCACCGCCAACACAGCCAACGGGCCGAGATCCTCCGGAGCGCCAGCCGGGGCCGACAACAGCCTGACCACTGACGCCCCCAAACGCCCCGCCAGCAGCAACGCCAACAGCAACGCGGGGTCATATACGGCCCATGATCGGGTGCCGGATGGGCCGTATGTGACCCCGCGTTGCAGTCAGAAGCTTGTCCTCGCGCCGCAACCCTGCTGCCGCAACCCTGCTGCCGTCGTGCGGGTCCGGACGCAAGAAATCGTCGCCGTCGAACGCCTCAAGACGCAGGAAGCCGCCCGCTGATCAAAGTAATCAGCGGGCGGCTTGGAAAATCGGCGCGGGGGAGCCTGCGGCTGTCAGCGCGCAGTGGCCCCGGCGACCCCAGCCGGTTCGGCTGCGGAGCCTATACCCGTCGTCGCCCCCGGCTTGCGGAGCTGGGCACCTTCGACGTCCACGTCCGGCAGGAACCGGTCCAGCCAGCGCGGGAGCCACCAGGCCTTCTCGCCGAGCAGGTACATAACGGCCGGAACGATCGTCATCCGCACCACAAACGCGTCGATCAGCACGCCGAAGGCCATCGCGAAGCCCAGCGGCCGGACCATGTTCAGGTGCGAGAAGATGAAGCCCGAGAACACGCTGACCATGATGATCGCTGCCGCGGTGACCACCGCGGAGGCGTGGCTGAAGCCGGAGCGAACCGCGTGCTTGGCCGGTTCGCCGTGCATATACGCCTCACGCATGCCGGAGGCGATGAACACCTGGTAGTCCATGGCCAGGCCGAACAGCACACCGATCAGAATGATCGGCAGGAAGCTCAGCACGGCCCCCGGGTTCTCGACGCCGAAGATGGCCCCGAGCCAGCCCCACTGGTAAACCGCGACGACGGCGCCGAACGCGGCGGCGAGTGACAGCAGGAAGCCGCCGGTCGCCAGCAGCGGCACCCAGATGGAGCGGAACACGAGCAGCAGCAGGATCAGGGAGAGCCCCACCACAATCGCCAGGTACGGCGGCAGGGCGTCGCCGAGCTTGGTGGAGACGTCCACGTTGCCGGCAGTCTGGCCGGTGAGGCCGATGCTGACCCCGGTGGCGTCCTTGATCTGGCCCTTTTCGGCGCGCAGCTCGGAGACCACCTGGACGGTGCTGGCACTGGCGGGGCCTTCCTTCGGGATGACCTGGAACACTGCGGTGCGGCGGTCCGCGCTCACGGCCAGCGGGACGGCGGTGGCGACGTTCTTGGTGTCCCGGAGAATGTCGGCGACGTCGAGCTGTTTGGCCTGGGCCCCGGCTTCGCTGAGGCCGGACGGGAGGTCACCGACCACGATGATCGGTCCGGTCATGCCCTCGCCGAAGCTGCGCTTCGTGACGTCGTACGCCTTGAAGGCCTGCGAGGCGACCGGCTCGGAGCTGGCGTCCGGCAGCGCGAGCCGGAGCTGGCTGGCGGGCAGTGCCACGATGCCGAGTAATAGGACGCCGGCCAGCAGGGCCAGGACGGGGTGTCGCGTGACGAGTCCGCCCCAGCCGTGGCTGCCGCGGTACTCGTCCTTGGCCCGGTCCTCGGTCTCGTGGCCGGGGGCTGCGTTGTGCTTTTCGGCCTTGGCCCAGGCCCGTTTGGAGATGAGCCTCCGGCCCATGAGGGACAGGACAGCCGGCGTCAAAGTCAGGGCGACGACGACGGCGACAGCCACCGTGGCGGCCGCCGACAGGCCCATCACGGCCAGGAACGGCAGCCCCGGGACCACCAGGGCAGCCAGGGCGATGATAACCGTCAGGCCGGCGAAGAGCACGGCATTGCCGGAGGTGCCGGTGGCCAGCGCCACGGACTCCTCGGGATCCATGCCGCTGAGCAGCTGGCCGCGGTGCCGGTTGACGATGAACAACGAGTAGTCGATTCCGACCGCCAGGCCGAGCATCAGCGCCAGCATCGGGGAGATGGAGCTCATGTCGACGGCGCCGCTGAGGGCAAAGGTGCCGCCGACGCCGACGGCCACGCCGACGATCGCCATCAGCAGGGGAAGCCCGGCCGCAATCAGGGTGCCGAGCATGATGATCAGGACCAGGGCTGCGACGGCGATGCCGATGATCTCGGCGGCACCGAAGAGCTCGGAAATGTCCTCACTGATTTCTTTGCTGGGCAGGGCAGTGACGTTCGCGGAAGAGACTTCCTTGACGATGTCCTGGACTTCCTGGCGGACTGCGGGTTCGAGACCGTTGATGGAGGTCTTGAACTGGACCTGCGCGATGGCGGCCTTACCGTCCTCGGAGACGAAACGCAGCCCCGTCGAGGCCTCCAGCTGACGCTTGCCGAGTGCCATTTTCGTGGCGCCAGCCGCGAGGTCCTGGGTGCCGGCGTCGAGCTTTGCCTGACCTTCGGCGAGGGCCGCCTTCTGCTGGCCGAGCTGAGCGTCGACGGCGGCGGGCGACATCCCGGCGTCGGTCATCTGCTGTTCCGCGGCGGTCAGCCGGGCCTTGCCGGCCGCAAGCTCCGCGGCCGACTGGTCCAGCCGGGCCTTGCCGGCGGCTGCCTGCTGTTCACCGGCGGCAAGATCCGTGGCGGCCTTGTCCAGGCGGGCCTGGGTTTCGAAGGGATCAACCGTTCCCTGCACGTCCGGGAGTGCCTTGAGCTTGGCCAGGGCGGCGGACACGGCGTCCCTGCCGGCCTGGCTGAACTGGGCCTCGTCGGCTTCAAAGACAACGCTCGCGGAGCCGCCGGAAGAGGAAGGAAGCTCCTTCTTGAGCTTGTCCGCCATCTGCTGGGTCTCGGTGCCCGGGATCTGGAAGTTGTTGGAGAGTGTGCCGTGGAAGGCCACTGCCGCGCCGCCGACGGCCACCATAACGGCGAGCCACAGGGAGATCACGAGCCAGCGGTGTCGATAAGAGAATTTGCCGAGGCGGTAGAGCATCAGTGCCATGTCAGTGCCGTTCTGGGGAAGTAGTGGCCGGGGTGACCGGGGGAGCCGGGGCGGCGTCGGGGCTGGCGAAACCGGAGCCGAGGAGACTCATGGAATCGATGAGGAGTTGGCGCAGGGTGGCGAGGGAGCCGGCGGTGAGGTCGCCGCCGCAGCGGGCCAGCCAGAGATCCATGGCGGCCCGCCCGCACGCGATGACGGAGCCGGCCAGGGCGCGGAGGTAAAGTTCATCGATTTCCGTGCCCGGCGCGAAGCGTTCGCGGGCGGCCTCGATGATCTGTTCGGTGCAGTGGTCCCACGCCTCCAGCTCGGAGCGGCCCAGCTGGGGGTTGGCCTGGCCCAGGCTGTACAGCTCGGCGATCGGGGCTACAGCCATCGGTTCGGCGAGTTCAACGAGAGCCGCCCGGGCGGATTCCATAAAGGATTCGCCGGCCGGGCGCAGCCGGAACTGCTGCAGCGCGTTGTCCAGGAAACCGTGGGTCACCGAGGCGATGGCTGCTTCGGTGCTGCCGAAGTAGTTGAAGAAGGTGCGGCGGGAAATGCCGGCGGCGTCGGCGATGTCCTCGACCGTGAAGTTGCCGGGTCCGTTGGACCGGAGAAGAGTTAGGGCTGCGTCTGTGATGGCCTCGCGGGTGGCCGCTTTGTTGAGCTCACGGCGCGACGGTCCCTCGGGCTGGGCAGCGGGTGGGGCTCCGGGCAGGGCGCCGGGCGGGGTGTTGGACGGTGCCCCGGGCGGGATATTGAACGGTGCCCCGGACGGCACGTCGGGGACCGGGGGCGCGGATGCGCGGGGGGAAGAGGATATGGGCACGTATTTACACTACGTGCATTTTTGCACACAGGGCAACTTTTTCGCCGGGGGTAAAAACTGAGGGCAGACGCGGAGGGCAGACGCGGATACTGAGCGCCGGAGGGAAACTGCCGGGAGCAGACGTGGGGAGCAGACGCGGAGGGCAAATCAGGACAGCGGATCCGGCCGCAGATCAGCCCTAGCCTGGTCCGCCCCTGGCCCCGGACCGCGGCCGGAACCTGTGCCCGCCGCGGACTTCGTCAGGAAGACTGACTGTCCAGTGGCGCCCGGTTGGTTTTCCGCGAGCGGGATGGCGAAGACGGCCGTGCCGTAAGCACAGACCTCGGTCCAGGTGGTCCCCAGCTGCGAGCTGTCGAAGCGCATGGCAACGATGGCATTTGCCCCCCGCTGCTCCGCCTCGGTGACCATCCGGGCCATGACCTGTTGCCTGCTCTCATAGAGCATGCGGGTCATCTCCGGCAATTCCCCGCCGCCGATCGAACGGAAGCCGGCCATCACCTGCCCGCCGATGTCCCGGGCGCGGACAGTAAGCCCCATCACCTCGCCGAAAACGGCGTCGATCCGGTGGCCGGGGATGTCGTTGGAGGTTACGATCAGCATGACCCGAGCCTACCCACTCGCCGGCCCGCTGGGCCGAACACCATGCGGTAAATTGCCGCCCGTGAATCCGCCGTGAACCCGCCGGAACCAGTCCGGAAGCCGCCGGGAATCCGCCGTGAATCCGCCGTGAATCCACCCGGAACCTTTCACAGGAAGATGAAAGGTTCCGAACAGCTCCGCACGAACTCCGCGCAGCAGACTTGGACCACGTCTTGAAAGAGACCAACCACCACGACGGAGCCGTCACGCACGGCAGATCCAGGAGACATCAGATGTCACGTACGAAGAGAATCACGCTCGGCATGTCGGCCGCTGCACTGGCACTTGGCGCCGGCCTTGGGGTCACCGGGATGGCGTCCGCGGCCACCACTCCGAGCCCCAGCCCCAGTTCCACCGCTTCGCCGGACAGCTCCACCGGCTCCACACCCGGTGACGGCCAGGGCATGCGCGGCGGCCACGGACATAAGGGCGGGGAACGCGGCGGCCCCGGCGGCGTCCGGGCCGCCGAGCTGGCCACCAAACTCGGCGTGGACGAGGCCAAGCTGACCGAAGCACTCAAGGCATTCCGCGATGCCAACAAGCCGGCCACCCCGCCGGCTGACGGCACCAGGCCGGACCGTGCAGCCAGGGATGCGGCCCTCGCCAAATCGCTCGCATCCTCGCTGGGCATCGAGGAGTCCAAGGTCACCGCGGCTCTTGAGGAACTCCGCACCGCGGCCCAGACGGAACGTGCCGCCGCGCTGAAGACCAGGCTGGACAAGGCCGTCACCGACGGCACGCTGACCCAGTCGGAGGCCGACGCCGTCACCAAGGCCGTCGAAAAGGGCGTCATCGGCGGCGGCAGACACTAGGCCCGGCTTCATAGCCGGCGCAGAAAGAAGTCCCCGGGGGTTCCCGGGGACTTCTTCCGTGTGGTGTGTCAGGCTGGTGCGTCAGGCGAGGGCTATGCCTTGGCGGCGGCCAGTTCGCGGCCTTCGGGCGTCGCTCCGGCAGACGCAGCAGGCGCGGCAGTTGCGGGAGCGGAGGCAGCCGAGGGGTCGACGGCGGTGGTGCCGTCGTCGTCCGCGGTGTCGTCACTGAAAGGGTCACCGGTGCGCGGCGCGTTGTACAGCGACTCGTCCAGGATGCCATGGCGCTTGGCCACGATGGTGGGAACCAGGGCCTGCCCGGCCACGTTGACCGCAGTGCGGCCCATGTCCAGGATCGGGTCAATGGCCAGCAGGAGGCCGACGCCGGCCAGCGGCAGGCCCAGCGTGGAGAGCGTCAGGGTCAGCATCACGACTGCGCCGGTGGTGCCGGCGGTCGCGGCGGAGCCCAGCACGGAGACGAGGGCAATCAGCAGGTACTGGGTGAAGTCGAGCTGGATGCCGAAGAACTGGGCCACGAAGATGGCCGAGATGGCCGGGTAGATCGCGGCGCAGCCGTCCATCTTGGTGGTGGCCCCCAGCGGCACGGCGAACGAGGCGTAGGCGCGGGGGACGCCGAGGCTGCGCTCGGTCACGCGCTGGGTCAGCGGCAGGGTGCCCACCGAGGAGCGGGAGACGAAGGCCAGCTGAACGGCGGGCCAGACGCCGGAAAAGTACTGCCTGACGGACAGGCCGTGGGCGCGGACCAGGACCGGGTAGACCACGAACAGCACCAAGGCCAGGCCCACATAGATGGCGAAGGTGAACTTGCCGAGCGAGCCGATGGTGTCCCAGCCGTAGATCGCCACGGCGTTGCCGATCAGGCCGACGGTGCCGAGCGGGGCAATCCGGATGATCCACCAGAGGACCTTCTGGATCACGGCGAGGGCGGAGGCGTTGAGGTTCAGGAACGGCTCGGCGGCCTTGCCCACCTTCAGCGCTGCGATGCCGACGGCGATCGCGATCACCAGGATCTGGAGCACGTTGAAGCTCACGGCGGTGGTGGCGACGCCCTCGGTAACGGTGGTGGTGGCGCCGAGGCCCAGGAAGTTCTTCGGGAACAGGCCGGTCAGGAAGGCCCACCAGTCGCCGGACTTGCCGGCGTACTTGGCGTCCTGGCTGATGCCGGTGTTGGCGCCGGGCTGCAGCAGCACGCCCAGTCCGATGCCGATCAGGACGGCGATCAAGGAGGTGATGGCGAACCAGAGCAGCGTGTTCCAGGCCAGCCGGGCGGCATTGGAGACCGCGCGGAGGTTGGAGATGGAGCTGATGACGGCGGTGAAGATCAGCGGCACGACGGCGGTCTGCAGCAGGGAGACGTAGCTCGAGCCGATGGTCTGCAGCGTGGCGCCGAGGGCGTTGGGGCTCGCCTTGGTGCTGCCCGTGTACTTGGCCAGCAGGCCGAGTCCCAGGCCAACGATCAGGGCGGCGATGATCTGGAAGCCGAACGAGCCGGCCCACTTGGGCAGCTGGAAGCCGGGCTTCCCGGCGGGTGCGGGGGTGTTTCTCTGAGTGCTTGTCTGAGTGCTCACCAGAACACGCTAGGACCGGGCCGCCTAGCACGACGAACGGATGTTGAGAAATATGACGGGGCAGGATTTTATGTCGGGTCGCACAGTCCCGGGAAATACGCCGGAAGACTACCCGTTTGTGAAGTTATTCCAGCCCCCGGTGTGGCGATTGTCTCTTGAGGCGAGGCCCGGAGGCCGGGCATCCACGGCCCGGGGGAGCCCGCCGAGGTGAGACTTCGCGCCCATGTGCCGGGGCACGATGGGCGCGAAGTCTTACCTCGGCGAAGGGGATCGAGGGCCTACTCCAGCAGCGCGCGCTTGAGCGTGTCGAGGCCTACGGAGCCGATGTTGAGGGCCTTGGTGTGGAAGGCCTTCAGGTCGAAGCCGGGGCGGGATTCGAGCTCGGCGCGGATCTGCTCCCAGAGCCGCTGGCCCACCTTGTACGACGGCGCCTGGCCCGGCCAGCCGAGGTAACGGGTGAACTCGAATTTGAGCTGGCCTTCGCTGATCGCGAGGTTCTGCTTCAGGAACTCGTAGCCCTTGTCCGGGGTCCAGGTGCCGGAGCCCCAGCGCTCGGGCACCGCCAGCTCCAGGTGGACGCCGATGTCGAACACCACGCGGGCAGCCCGCATCCGTTGCATGTCCAGCATGCCCATGTGGTCACCCGGGTCCTTGAGGTAGCCCAGTTCCTGCATAAGCTTCTCCGCGTATAGCGCCCAGCCTTCGCCGTGCCCGGACGTCCAGCATGCGTTGCGGCGCCAGTTGTTGAGCAGCTCGCGGCGGTAGGTGGCGGTGGCGACCTGCAGGTGGTGGCCGGGGACCCCCTCGTGGAACACCGTGGTGGTCTCGGACCAGGTGGTGAAGGTGTCCTCGCCCGGCGGCACGGACCACCACATGCGGCCCGGCCGGCTGAAGTCGTCCGAGGGGCCGGTGTAGTAGATGCCGCCTTCCTGGGTGGGCGCGATCTTGCACTCCAGCGTCTTCATCACATCGGGGATGTCGAAGTGCACCCCGGCCAGCTCGGCCACAGCCTTGTCGGAGAGCTGCTGCATCCAGGCCCGGAGGGCGTCGGTGCCCTTGAGCTGGCGGGCGGGATCGCTGTTCAGGATCTCCTTGGCTTCCTCCACCGAAGCGCCGGGACGGATCTCGCCGGCCACGCGCTCCTGCTCGGCGATCAGGCGGTCCAGTTCCTGCACACCCCAGGCGTAGGTTTCCTCAAGGTCCACGGTGGCGCCGAGGAAGTCGCGGGAGGCCAGCGCGTAGCGCTCGCGGCCCACGGCGTCCTTTTCCGGGGCAGCCTGCAACAGCTCGGACTCCAGGAAGCCGGCGAGCCGGGAGTACGCAACCCGGGCGGCGGCAGCACCGGCGTCGAGCCTGGACTGCACCTCCGCCGGAAGCGGCCCGTCCGAGGTTTTTGCCTCGGCGGCCAGTTTCGCGAAGAAGCCGTCGTCCGCGGCGTGGTTGGTGGCCTGTTCGATCACGATCGACACCTGGCGGGCCGCGGCAATCCGGCCGTCCTTACGGGCCGAACGCAGCGACTCGATGTAGCCGTCGAGCGCGGACTGGACGTTCCGCGCGCGGCCCGCGATGTGGTCCCAATGCCCGGCGGTGTCCGTCGGCATGAGGTCGAAGATCGCGCGGATCTCCTGGGCGGGGGAGGCGATGTTGTTCAGCTGGGCCGCGTCCCAGCCCGATCCGTGGATTTCCAGCTGCAGGCCCAGGCGTTCGCGCATAGCGTCGAGGGTGACGGCGTCGACGTCGTCCGCCGGCTCCAGCCCGTCCAGCGCGGCCAGCGCCCCGCGCGCGGCGACGGCGAATTCCTCTTGTCCGGCGGGGGAGAAGTCCTGGTATTCGGTTTCGTGGCCGGGGAGCCCCAGCTCGGTGGCGAAGCTCGGATTGAGCCGGATCAGGGTGTCCGTGTAGGCATCGGCGACCGCGTCGATGGCCGTCTTCGGGCGCACAGGGGCAGTATTTTCAGTGGTTTCGGTAGTCACCCGAAAAAGACTAGCCGGGCGGCGCCGGATATGAAAGGGTTACTGAACTTTTCCCGCGGGACCCCCCGGACGCCGTGAAGCCTAGCCGCGGCTGCGCTTCCACGAGCCGGGGCCGGGCTTCGGCGCCAGCTGCAGTTGCTGCCGCCGGATCCAGTGCCGCGCTCCCGGCTTCTGGGGACTGGCGGGTTCGCCGCTGCCCAGGGCGAGGACGACGGCGGTCAGCGCCGCCAGTTCCTCCGCCGTCGGTTCGCCCTTGACGACAGAGAGCAGGATTTCGCCAGACGGCGCGGCCGGCTCCGCCCCCGGGGTGTCGACGGGCTCAGTGGAGGTCACAGCGGGATGTTTCCGTGCTTCTTGGCGGGCAGGCTGGCGCGCTTGTCGCGCAGGGCGCGCAGGCCCTTGATGATCTGCACCCGGGTCTCGGACGGGGCAATAACCGCATCCACGTAACCGAGCTGGGCGGCCTGGTAGGGGTTGAGGAGCTCATCCTCGTACTGCCGGATGACCTCGGAGCGCTTCGCCTCGACGTCGCCGCCGGACTCCGCCACCGCGGCGAGTTCGCGGCGGTACAGGATATTGACCGCGCCCTGGGCACCCATGACGCCGATCTGCGCGGTGGGCCAGGCCAAGTTGAGGTCGGCGCCGAGCTTTTTGGAGCCCATCACGATGTACGCTCCGCCATAGGCCTTGCGGGTGATGACAGTCAGCTTCGGCACGGTGGCCTCGGCGTAGGCGTAGAGCAGCTTCGCGCCGCGTCGGATGATGCCCTGGAACTCCTGGTCCTTGCCCGGCAGGAAACCCGGCACGTCCACCAGCGTGATGATGGGGACGTTGAAGGCGTCGCAGTGCCGCACGAAGCGGGCGGCCTTTTCCGACGCGGCGATGTCCAGGGTGCCGGCGAACTGGATCGGCTGGTTGGCCACGATGCCCACGGTGTGCCCCTCGATCCGGCCATAGCCGATCATCACGTTCGGGGCATAGAGGGACTGCATCTCAAGGAAGTGGGCGTCGTCCACGATCTGCCCGATGACCGTGCGCATGTCGTAGGGCTGGTTGGCGGAGTCCGGGATCAGCGTGTCAAGGGCGAGGTCGTCGTCGTCGAGCTCCAGCTCCTGGGTATGCTCCAGCACCGGAGCCTCGGCGAGGTTGTTGGAGGGCAGGAAGTCGAGCAGCTCGCGGACGAACTCGATCGCGTCGGCTTCGTCGGAGGCGAGGTAGGTGGAGGTACCCGTGTTCGCGTTGTGCTGGCGTGCGCCGCCGAGGGTCTCCATGTCCACGTCCTCGCCCGTGACGGTTTTGATGACGTCCGGGCCGGTGATGAACATGTGCGAGGTCTTGTCCACCATGACCACATAGTCGGTCAGGGCGGGGGAGTAGGCCGCGCCGCCGGCGGAGGGGCCCATGATGAGGGAAATCTGCGGGACCACTCCGGAGGCGTGGACGTTATTGCGGAAGATATCCGCGAACATCGCGAGCGAGGCTACGCCTTCCTGGATGCGGGCGCCGCCGCCGTCGAGGATGCCCACCACGGGGCAGCCGTTGCGAAGCGCGAATTCCTGGACCTTGACAATCTTCTCGCCGTTGACCTGGCTCAGCGAGCCGCCGTAAACCGAGAAGTCCTGGCTGTACACGGCCACCGGGCGGCCGTCGACGGTGCCGTAGCCGGAGACCAGGCCGTCGCCGAGCGGCTTCTTCTTCTCCATCCCAAACGCGGTGGAGCGGTGCACGGCCAGCGCGTCGAATTCGACGAAAGATCCGGCATCCAGCAGCAGGCCGATGCGCTCGCGGGCCGTGTTCTTGCCGCGTGAGTGCTGCTTCTCGATCGCTTCCGGGCCGGAGGGCTGCTCAGCACGGGACTGGCGGTCGCGGAAGTCTGCAATCTTTCCCGCAGTCGTGGTCAGATCGTGGCTCATCAAGTGTCTCCGGCTCTGTCGCTGATTGTCCTGGGCTGGTACTTCTGAGGTTCGCTGGCCCTGTCCCGCGTGGCGGTTTAGCTGGAATCCACAAAAGCAAGGCCTTGATGGCAAGTCTAATGACGCTATTGGCCCATACCGCTGTAGAAAACCTACAATATTCGCGCCGAGTCTCGCCGTGACCGCGATGGGCGGAAGTGTAGTTCGGTGGTGCTAGCTCGTGTGCAGAGTGGTGGTGCAAGCCCGTGCGGTGGGTGGCGGCGTAGCCCGTGCGGTGGATGGCTGAGTAACCCGTGGCGGTGAGAAATGTTACTCGTCGGTAACATGAGTCCGCTAGAGTGTGTCCATGACTTCGAGCAATGATGCTGCGGGCACCGCCCCTTCCTCCCAGCAACCAGGGCCGTACCAGGCGGCCGGTTCCCTCCATGGCCGCACCATCCTCATCTCCGGGGGAAGCCGCGGGATCGGACTGGCGATTGCCACCCGGGCCGCGCGCGATGGCGCCAATATCGTCCTGATGGCCAAGACCGGCCAGCCGAACGCCAGGCTGGAAGGAACGGTCTACTCCGCCGCCGAGCAGATTGAGGCGGCCGGCGGCCAGGCACTGCCGCTGGTAGGGGATGTGCGCAACGACGACGACGTGGCCGGCGCGGTTGCCGCCGCGATGGAACGCTTCGGCGGGATCGACATCGTCATCAACAATGCCTCCGCGATCGATCTGTCCACGACGGACGCAGTGGACATGAAACGCTACGACCTGATGCAGGACATCAACGTCCGCGGCACCTTCCTGCTCTCCAAGCTCGCCCTGCCGGCACTGCGTGAATCCGACGCCGGTCAGATCCTGACACTGTCCCCGCCGCTGAATCTGGACCCCAAATGGGCCGGCCTGCACCTGGCATACACCATGGCCAAGTACGGCATGAGCCTGACCACCCTTGGCCTCGCCGAGGAACTCAAGGTCGACGGCATCAACGTCAACTCGCTGTGGCCCTGCACCCTGGTCAACACGGCCGCCATCCGGAACATGCCGGGCGGGGACATGATGGTCAAGGGCGCCCGCGGCCCCGAGATCATGGCGGACGCCGCGCATGCCGTGCTGACCGCCAGCAACGCGATCCCCGAATCGGGCAGCTGGAGCGGAAACTTCTACACCGACGAGCAGGTCCTGGCCGCAGCCGGCGTCACCGACTTCACCCCCTACAGCCTGGGCGCCCCGGAGAACCGGCTGGTGCCTGACATTTTCCTCTGAGTCTCCTGCGGATCGGGGCGCCCGGCCCACCCGGCCGGGACTACCGGAGCCGTGACTCGGTAGGATTCAAAGCATGGAAGCCGCGCAGGTAACACCGGAACGTCCGCCCCTTGACCTGAATGCCCTCAGCGATGAGGTGTTTCTCTCCGCCAACGGCATTCCGCGGCTCACAGTGGTGGAGACCACCGGATCCACCAACGCGGATCTGCTGCGTGGGGTTACCGAGGACCCCCGCGCGTACCCGGACCTCACCGTGCTCGCCGCCGAATACCAGAACGCAGCCCGCGGCCGGCTGGACCGCCGCTGGGAAGCGCCGGCGCGCAGCTCCGTCTCCGTCTCGCTGGTGCTCCGGCCGCTCAATGCCGAAGGCCGGCCGCTGCCCACGCAGAGCTATTCCTGGCTTTCGCTACTCGCGGCGCTTGCCCTGCGCGAGGCGCTTCTGGAGACGGCAGGCCTCCCGGCCGAGCTCAAATGGCCCAACGACGTGCTGGTCCGCGGCAAAAAGATCGCCGGAATCCTCGCCCAGCTTGGACCGCTGGAGGGCGGCGCCGTACCGCCCATCGTGCTGGGCACCGGCCTGAACGTGACGCTCACCGCGGCCGAACTGCCGGTACCCACCGCCACTTCCGTGCTCCTGGAACATCCGACGACGGCGGACCGGACCGCGCTGCTGAAGAGCTACCTCTCCCGTTTCGCCACGCTCTACCGCAGTTTCTGCAACGCCGACGGCGACCCCACCGCGGGGATGGCCGGCGGCCCCTCGCTGCACAAGCGCGTCGAGCATCTGCTGACGACGCTCGGCAAGCAGGTGCGCGCCCAGCTTCCCGGCGACCATGAAATCATCGGCCACGCCACGCGCCTGGACGATTACGGCTCCCTCATGGTGGTAGACGCCGCGGGCCACGAACATGTGGTGACCGCCGGCGACGTGGTGCACCTGCGCCCCTGGACCCCGCCGGGTGACAGCGCCGCCACGGGCAGTAGCGGTGGCAACAGCGCCGGCAGCCAGACTCCAGACGGCGCCGAAAGCGGCTATGCGTAAAGAGCTCCTCCCGGGCGAGCAGGTGATTGTGGTGACCCGGCCGCAGCCCCGGACCCTGATTGTCCCGGCGCTGCTGTTCATCGTTGTTCCCGCCCTGGCCGCCTATGCCTGCGCCTGGATTGTGAAGGGCGGCCCCGCCAAGCTGGTCCCGCTCATCACGAAGGAGTGGACGCCGTGGCTGATCGGAGCCTGCGTGGCTCTGGCAGCCTGGGTGCTGCTGGGTTACTGCCTGCCGCGGGCCATGACCTGGCACGCCACCCGGTACACACTGACCAGCCAACGATTAGTTGCCCGATACGGCATGTTAAGGCGTCGCGATCAGCAGATTTCGCTGGCCGCGGTCCGGAACGTGGACATCCACCAGTCGTTGCTCCAACGGGTAATGCGCTCCGGGAATATATCCTTGGATACCGGGTACCCCGCCGGGACGGTGGTCCCCGACGTCCCGGAAGCCGCGACGTTCCGAAACTTCATCCTTGACGCCGTCGATGACCTCCCGCAGGAGGCCCGGGGAGCCGAGGGCATAGTGCACAACCCCGATGCGGCGTGGCCGTGGGAGACGAGAGAAGGTGGAAGAGATGAGCGCTGAGAACGTCCACCATAGGACCGGTCTCCTGGCCGAAGAACCGTCGCAGGTTCCGGACGCCGTCGTCGAGACCGCCAGCCTCGAAGCAGCCGTCCTCGACTCCGTGGCCGCCTCCGCGGCTGCGGCAGAGTCCATGGCCGGGACCGGGAGCGCCGCCGAACCGGGCCCGCCGCCGGATGTGGAACCCGCTGCCCACTCCGCCGACGCCGTTGGGACGGACTTGGAGCCGTCCGACGCCGACGCCGACGCCGGCGATGCGGCGCAACCGGTTCCCGCCGTCGTGCCCCCCACCGGGACGATGTCGGCCGAACGCTTTGCGTTGAGGGCCCTCGAGCACCGGCTGCTGGGCGGGGAGCGCAAGCTTCGCCGCCGCGAAGTGGCCGCCGGTGCGGGGCTGTCCCTGCTGTCGGCCCGGAAACTGTGGCGGGCCCTGGGCTTTCCGAACATCGGCGATGAGGACGTTGCCTTCACCGAACGGGACCAGGCCGCGCTGAATACCGTGGTGGGCCCGGTCCGTGCCGGCAAGCTCACCGAGGAAGCCGCGATTTCCGTCACCCGCGCCATCGGCCAGATGACGGACCGCATGGTGGTGTGGCAGATCGAGGCCCTTGTGGAGGACATGGTCCACCAGCAGGGCGTCACCGACGCCGAGGCCCGCAAGCGGCTGGTCAGCGAGCTGCCGACGCTGGTGGACGCGCTCGAGGAAATCCTGGTCTACTCCTGGCGCCGCCAGCTCAACGCCGGGGTCCAGCGCCTGGCCGTGCGCGCCGAGGCCGGTCTGGCGTCCAGCGAGGAAGGCCGCGAGGGGGACGAGGACGACGCCCCACTGCCGCTGGCACGGGCTGTGGGCTTTGCGGACCTGGTCTCCTACACCAGCCTGTCGCGCCGGATGAACGAGAAGACGCTCGCCCAGCTGGTGCAGCGCTTCGAGAACACGTGCGCCGAGATCATCTCGGTCGGCGGCGGACGCCTCGTAAAAACGGTGGGCGACGAAGTCCTCTACATCGCCGAGACGCCGGCGGCCGGTGCCGAGATCTCGCTGGCCCTGTGCCAGGCCTTCACCGAGGACGAGATCCTCCCCGAGGCCCGCGTCGCGATGGTCTGGGGCCGCATCCTCTCGCGCTTGGGTGACATTTACGGCCCCACCGTGAACCTGGCCGCGCGGCTCACCGCCTTGGCCGATCCGGGGACGGTGCTGGTGGACTCGATGACCGCCGCCGCGCTGGAAAAGGACGAACGCTTCGTCCTGCTGCCGCGACCGGCGGAGGACGTCCGCGGCTTCGGCGAAATCCATCCGGTCCAGCTCCTGCGCGGCAGCGGCCGCGGCCTGGTCCTGGACTAGCCGCCCGGGTGTAACGGTCTGGCCGTGCTGTGGAAGTTTGCGCACGCCGAATCCTGCTCCTGCTTGGGTGAACTCCGTGTGTCTCGCTGGTCCCGCGTCGATAGCAGGCAGTGGCGACAAACCGGCGGTAAGCAGCGCCGTTGCCGCCCTGGCTCCGATTGCGGCAACCACTTGTCGTGGAGTGAGCATGGAGGTTCCTCACACTGAATGCCTTGTTGGGACGGTTTCGGGGGTGTCATAGGTCTGCAGCTGGCGCAGTCAGGCTGGAATCATCATGTCGGGCCGGCAATCGACTGGTGATAGGCGTCAGTTTCTCAAATTGATTGCGGTTGAGATGGCGATCGCGCTCCCGGCGGAGGCCGCAGCAGCAGCGCGGTTCATCGCGAGACTGACTGCCTCGGCTGCCCAGTTGCCGCTCTCAAGTTCCTTGCCGCGCGTGTAGACGTTGCCTGACCACGTGATGCGCGGATCGAATTGAGGCAGCGTGCCAGTCGACGACAAAAGTGCAGCCAGAGCGGCGGTGCGGGCGTCCGTTTCCGCACCATCCTCGAGCACGGCACGCATCGACTCCAACAAGGCGGCTTCGTACTGCGGGTTGTCCGCGGGCATCCTCATTGTGGGAAAAAGCCCCAGAAAGCGCTTGGGCTCACGTCGGAGGAAGGCACGGCCGAGGAGCCGGTCGAGAACCTGCCCGCGGAGGTCGCACTTTCCGCATAGCCCCTCCGCTGACGAGCACGGAGCGCGAGATCGCCTTGGGCCTCGAAATGCTCGACCAGGCGATCGGGGAGGTCGTTGCGGGACGCTGACGGACGGGTTCGGAACGCTCTCTGTACAGCTAGGCCGGACGTCCGCGCAATTCGGCAGCGAACGGCTGGTGGAAGCCGGTCCGGTGACGTCGTTTCGGATTGCCCCGGCACCGCCAGAAGTGTCGGCGACCCCGCCCCCATCCAGCGGGTGCTCCTGCGCGGATCAGGGTGTCGCCGGTGGCGTTCCCGCTCATCCACTCTACGAGGGTGTCGCGCTCACGATTGTTGAGTACATCCCCGCTAGGGATCACTTCAAGATTTGCGGTGAACGCTGCCGGGGTAGTGGTATCCGCTGTGCTCCCGGGACTGATCTCATTCAGCGCGGACTCGACGTTGACGGGGTCCGTCGGGTCATCACCGATCTGACGCAGCGCGGTGCCCAGCGCCCGCGGACCCCCGAGCTTCTCCAGCAGCAGGTTCAGCGCGGTGTTGTCGCTTTCGCGGACCGCCGCCTCTGCGAGCTGGTCCGAAGTCAGACCGGTCCCGACGTGCTCGCTGGTCACCGGCGAGTATCCCGCGGCGCGCAGGTGGTCCTCGGTCCAGTGCACTCACGTCGCTCGCTCCCCGGGGGTGATGGTCCTGAGAAGTGTCGCCGCGGCGAGGCACTTAATGGTCGAGGCGTACCCGAACCGCTCATCGGCGCGATACTCGAGCGTTCGATCGGTGCCGGAGCGACGGCCCCCCGGGTGGTGGAGAGGGTGCGCATTGATGCTCCTGAGTTGAGAGATGCGGATTGGCTCATGTCGAGCACCTGCAGGGGCGGGGTTACATGCTGCAGCGCGCGTCGACGGGTGCCGTGATATCGATGCGGTCAGCGTATTGCTGCCCCTGGCCGAGCGTCAGGCCGCGCCCGCCGCCGCGATGATTAGTGGCTGCAGGAATTCGGGTACCTGCCCTACGAGGTCATGGAATCCGGCGATCAGATTGCTGATGGGGTTGGGCATTCGTGCCCCGGGCGTGCTGGTGGCGGTTGGTGTCAGTCCTCGCGTGGGGCGGGCAGGGCGGCGTCGAGCGCGGTTTCCAGGGCATTGAGCTGCTCGGTCGCCCCTGTGTTGATGAGGTGCGCGCGGTACATTACCTCCAGCTGGGCCGGGTTATAAAGATCCCGCAGCGCCGCCACCATCGTGTTTTCGGCGAAAGCGGCGCCCCGCGGCGCTTTAGAACCGGGATCCCGGAGCAGCGGGTACTCTTCGTGGCTTCGGTTTATCACCGGGGCGAGAAGCTCGCCGAGCCGCCGGCGGGTGGCGCGGTCAGCGTCGGCCGAGAGCTTCTGGAACTCGTCGTCCGCGCCTGTCCGCGGCTCATTTTGGATCATCCGCTTCAGTTCGTTCGTGGTCGATTCGTCGAAGACTCGTGAGTAGATCATGACGAGCGACCGGTCGGCGTCGGAAAGCTCACCCGCGACCTCGCTGAATCCTGCTGGCAATTCGGCCGGGGCGCGATGCCGAAGTATCAGGGCGAGTTCGCCGCGGATCCGCTGCAGCCGCCCGACCGTGGCCTCGAGTTCAGCATCCAACACACGGATCGCCTCGTCGGCGCGACCCAATGACGCGATTTGCGCGAGCGGCACACCCAGCTCGACGAGCCGTGTGATCTGCAGCAGGCGCAGGAGGTGCGCAACCTGGTACTGCTTGTACCCGTTCGTCCTGCGCTCGGGCTCGTCGAGGAGACCGAACTTGTGGTAATGCCGGACGGCTTTGATGGTGGTGCCCGCGAGATCCGCAAGCTGGCTGGTGCTCCACGCCATGATTTGTTCCTCTCGATCAATCGGCGAACGGCCGATATCCATGATCCAAGACCATGCCCTCGGGGCACAGTCCAGCCGTTCGCTCGGACATCGCTCGACACCAGCAATTCCGGGGATTGACCCGGCCCCAGGGCATGGTGTCTACTCCGTCGGAACGTCAACTACAACTATGCAGACTCGGTGCCTAGGAGAAATCAGTGAGATCACGTCGAGCCCGGTCGATACTCGTGGTGGTGGCAGCGCCGCTGCTAATGGTGGGATAAAGGTGTCCCGACACCGCAGTAGGCAATCGGCGGGGAGTCCTCCCCATCGCGCGGTCCCGGAACATTCGGTAGGCTGTCGCGGGGAGTGGGCGGCCTTGTCTCGGGCCTGCCGGGGGAAACACGATGCAATGTTGAGGGAAATCTGAAGCTGTGGGACGTCTGTTTGGCACGTTGGGGAAGCCGGGATTGACGAAACGGCGCAAAAAGCTCATCACCGGTACCGCCATCGCCTCCGTGGCGGCGGTGCTCATCACCGGCGCCATCATCTACCCGGGGTTCAAGACCACCGAGGTGGAGTTGAACGACGGCGGCGTGTGGGTGGTCTCTAAGTCCAAGAATGCGGTGGGCCGGCTGAACTATCCCTCCCGCGTCCTGGACGGTGCCGTCACGCCGGCGAGCTCCACCTTTGACGTGCTCCAGGACGCCGGGACCGTGTTTGTTGACGACAGCTCCGGGTCCACCCTGAACCAGGTGTCGGCAGCCCAGATGCGGCTGGGCGGGGACAAGAAACTTCCCGGCTCGGCGGAGGTGAGCTTCGGCTCGAAGGTCATTTCCCTGACGGATGCGGCCAAGGGCACGGTGTGGGCACTCTCGCCCGCCACGGTCAACGGCTTCGACGAGGAAAATTCCGAGCCGGTCCTGAAAGGCTCGGAGGGGACCGTCTCGGCGGTGGGGTCTGATGACCGGATCTACAGCGCGGATCCGAAAACCGGACAGATCACGGTGACCTCGGTGGACGCCGACGGCACGGCCAAAGAGACGAAAGCCAGCACCTGGGACGGGCTTAAGGGCACCGGGGATCTGCAGCTGGCCGTCGTGGGGGACCAGCCGGTGGTGCTCGACGCCGGCCGGGGGAAGTTGTTCCTGCCCGGCGGCCGGGAACTGGCCCTGGCCGACGCCCGCGAAGCGAAGCTGCAGCTCTCCGGCCCGGCGGCGGACGCCGTCGCGATTGCCACACCCAAAGCGCTGTTGAAACAGCCGCTGGACGGTTCGACGGCGAAGACCGTCACCTTCGGCGGGCAGGGTGTTCCCGCGGCGCCGGTGCAGCTGGGCGGCTGCATCCACGCGGCGTGGTCCGGGGCAAACAAGTATGTCCGCGATTGTGTAAATGACGCGGATGATAAGACCGTCGCGGTTCCCAAGGCGTCCGCGTCGCCGTCGTACGCTTTCCGGGTCAACCGGGACCTAGTGGTCCTCAACGACGTGAACTCCGGCAACGTGTGGCTGGTCAACCAGAACATGCAGCTGGTCAACAACTGGGACGACGTTGTCCCGCCCAAGAACCAGTCCAATGATCAGGACCAGGAGTCGGCGGACAACAACACCATCAACATCCTGCCGGACCGCACCAAACCGAACCGGCCGCCGGAAACCAAGCCCGACGCCGTCGGCGTCCGCCCGGGACGCACCACCATCCTGTCCGTCCTGGACAACGACTCGGACCCCGACGGCGACGTCCTCACGGCCGGCGTCGGCAACGCCGGCCCGAAGGCGGGCAGCCTCGAAAATATCTACGGCGGCACGGCCTTCCAGATCACCGTGCCGGCGGAGGCCAAGCCCGGCACCGAAACCTTTGCCTACAACGCCGCCGACGGCCGCGGCCTCACCGCCGCAGGCAGCATCACGCTCAATGTGGTGGGCCCCGACGAGAATAAGCCGCCGCTGTTCAAACGCGGCGACCCCACCACCATGCTGGTGGAGCAGGGCAAGTCCGTCAGCCAGAACATCCTCACCGACTGGACCGACCCCGACGGCGACGACCTGGTGCTGATGGACGCCAAGGCCGACAATGACCAGGACCAGGTCAAAATCCGCCGCGACGGGCTCCTCACCTACCAGGACTCCGGTGCCGCGCCGGGCAAGAAATCCGTCACCGTGTCCGTCTGGGACGGCCGCGCCACCACCACCGGCAAGGTTGTGGTGAACGTGCAGCCGCCCGGCGCCCTGCAACCGGTGGTCAATGCGGACCACGTGACCGCCGTGGCGGGCCAGGACCTGGTGATCGCTCCGCTGAAGAACGACGTCGATCCCAACGGCGGCGCGCTGCGCCTCGCCCAGGTGGAAGCGGCCGGCACGGCGCAGCTGGGCCCGGTGACCGACGGCGGCACGTTCACTTTCCGCAGCGACACCCCCGGCCCCGTCTACCTGACGTACATCGCCAGCAACGGCCCGCAAAGCAGCCAGGGCCTGATCCGGGTGGACGTCGAATCCGGCAAGGACACCGGCAACCCGGTCGCCGTACACGATGTGGCCCTCCTGCCGGTGGGCGGCAGTGTCCTGCTGGACCCGCTGGCCAACGACTCCGATCCCTCCGGGGGTGTGCTGGTCCTGCAGTCCGTGCAGCTCCAGGAAAACTCCACCGCCTCGGTCAGCGTGATCGATCACAGCGTCCTGCGGATCACCGATGTGGTGGGCACCAAGGACCCGTTCACCTTCCGCTACACCATGTCCAACGGCACCAAGTCGGCCACCGGCAGCGTCTCGGTGGTCCCTGTCCCGGCCCCCGCCGTCGTCGAGGCCCCGCAGCCCAAACCGGACGAGGTGAATGTGCGGGTCAACGACGTGGTCACCATCCCGGTGCTGGCCAACGATACCCATCCGCAGGGCGAGAAACTGACCGTTGACCCGGTGCTCCCGCAGGGCGTTCCGGCGGCCGACGGCAAGAGCTTCGTCTCCGAAGACTCGCTCCGCTTCATCGCCGGCCCGGTCCCCAAGACGGTCCGCGCCATCTACAACGCGGTGGACCCGCAGGGGCAGAAGAGCGCGGCGGCCGTCACCATCCACATCCTGCCGCTGGAAGGCGCCGAGAACTCCCGGCCGCAGCCAAAAAACCTCACGGCGCGGGTGGTGGCCGCCGGTTCCGTGCGGATCCCGGTGGAACTGGACGGGATCGACCCTGACGGCGACTCGGTCCAGCTGACCGGCATCGACAGCACGCCCGCGCTGGGCACCGCCACCGTGGGCAGCAATTTCATCGACTTCACCGCCGCCGGCGACGGCGCAGGCACGGACACCTTCCGCTACAAGGTGGTGGACCGGCAGGGCGCCGTCAACACCGGCACCGTGACCGTGGGCATCGCCCCGCGCGGGGACACAAACCAAAAGCCCACCCCGGTGGACGACGAGGTCAAGGTTCGGCCGGGCCGCCAGATCGCCGTCGATGCGACCGGCAACGACACCGATCCAGACGGCGACCCCATCCGGATCCTCGGCGACGGCATCGAGGCTGCCGCCGGACTCCAGGCCGCCGTCAGCAAACAAAGCGGCCGCATCATCCTGCAGGCGCCGGGCGAGGAAGGCACCGTTAACGTCCGCTACACCGTGGCCGATGACCGGGGCGCCACGGCCCAGGCCGCCATCGCCGTCAAAGTGCAGCAGGACGTGCCGCTGCTGGCCCCGATCGCCCGGGACGACCGGGTGACGTCGGCGCAGACCCTCGGCAGGACCGCCGTCGACGTGCCCGTGCTCAAGAACGACGAGGACCCCGACGGCGTGGGCGAAAACCTCAAGATCGCCACCGAAGCCAAGACCGCCCGGCCCGGTACCGAGGGCACCATGATCGTGGAGCTGACTGAACAGCCGCAGCTCATCCCTTACACCGCGGAAGACGTGGACGGGCAGAAGTCCACCGCGATCATCTGGGTCCCGGGACTGGGGCAGCAGGTGCCCACCCTGGCCAAGGACGAGGTCATCGAGGTGGTGGCCGGAAAGTCCGTCACCGTGGACCTCAAGGAATGGGTCAAGGTCCGCGACGGACGCTCGCCCCGCCTGACCCAGACGGACCGGATCAAACTGATCGGCGCCGACGGATCGGACCCGGTGGCCAACAACGGCTCCGCGCTGAAGTACACCGCGGGCAAGGACTACGTGGGCCCGGGCTCGCTCAGCTTCGAAGTCACGGACGGCTCAGGCCCGGACGATCCCGCCGGCCTCAAGGCGACCCTGAGCATCCGCACCAAGGTGTTGCCGGACCCCAACCGGAACAACCCGCCCGTGTTGCTGGGCAGCCAGGTGGAGGTACCCAAGTGGGACTCCACCACCACCGACCTGGCCCGGCTCACCACGGACCCGGACGACGGCGATCTGGACCGGATGAAGTACGAGCTGGTGGGCAATGTCCCCGCAGGGTTCGACGCGGGCCTTGACGGAAAGACGCTGAAGGCCTCGGCGAAGGACGGCACCGCCGCCGGAACCACCGGCGCCGTCCAGGTCAAGGCCAAAGACCCGCGGGGGCTGGAGGCGACTGCCACCTACCAGCTGGCCGTGACGGCCTCCAACCGGCCCAAGCCGGTGGCCAACGACGACCTGGAACCCAACGCCGCCGCCGGCAAGCCCGTCACCGTCCGGGTGCTGGTGAACGACGCCAACCCGTTCCCGGATTCAGCGCTGAAGATCATCTCCGCCGTCACCGAGACGGGCCAGGGGAGCGCAGCGGTCAACGGCGACGCCGTGACGGTAACCCCCGCTGCGGGCTTCTCCGGAACCCTGATTGTTGCGTACACGGTTTCCGACAAGACCGCGGAATCCTCCCGTTACGCGACGGCCCGGGTCCGGCTGACGGTCAAGGACAAGCCCCTTGCTCCGGCCACACCCCAGGCGCAGAGCGTGGGGGACCGGACCGCCCTGCTGAACTGGAGTGCCCCGGCGGACCGCGGCTCCCCGATCACCAGGTACACGGTCTACGGCGAAGGCGGCTACCGCCAGGACTGCCCGGCCAACTCGTGCACCCTCAACGGGCTGAGCAACAACGCCAAGTACCACTTCCAGGTCACCGCCAGCAACGAGTTCGGCGAATCGGAGCGCTCCCCGGCCTCGGCCGAGGTGCGCCCGGATGTCAAGCCGGACACCCCGGCTGCGGCGGCATTGAAGTTCGGCGACCAGCAGCTCACGGTCACGTGGGTGGCCCCGGCGTCCAAGGGCTCGCCCGTGAAGAGCTATGACCTGGAGATCTCGCCGGCTCCGGCCGGGCAGAACGCCCAGGTCCAGAACCTCACCGCGGTGAGCTACGCCTGGAAGGGCCTCAGGAACGGCGTGGCCTACAAGGTCCGCGTCCTGGCCCGGAACGACGCGAAGGATCCGTCCGAATGGAGCGCCTACTCGGCCGCGGAAATTCCGGCCGGGGTGCCGGTGACCCCGGCGGCGCCCAGCGCCAGCGGGGCAGGTTCCGTGGGCGCGCAGAGCCAGCTCAAGGTTTCCTGGCCGGCGCCGAACAACAACGGCGACGCCATCTCGGCGTACACCCTGACCACGTTGCGCGGCGGGGCCGCCGTGGGGAGCCAGCAGGTTTCCGGCACCTCGCAAAACGTCACGGTGGACAACTCCGAGGCGGACTACACGTTCACCGTCTCGGCCACCAACAAGGCCGGCACGTCCGGCGTGAGTCCGCAGTCCGCGCGGATCCGGGCAGCAGGCAAGCCCGGCACCGTCACGAGCGGGACCGTAACGGCGCCGGGAAGCAACGGTCAGCTGACCGTGACGTTTACGCCGCTCACCCCGGCCCAGCGCAACGGCTCCCAGGATACGGAGATCAGCTACCGCTGGTCCACGGCCCATGGCTCGGGCCCGATCAACGCCGGCGGCGGCACCATCACCGGCCAGCCGAACGGCCAGAACGTCACCGTCAACATCATTGCCACCTCCACGAAGAACAACGTGGCCGGCGACGGGAAGGCGATCGGGTCGGCCGTGCCCTATGGCCCGCCGGAAGCGCCCAGGGTCACCGGCGGTACCTCCGGCGTAGGGGACGGCCAGGTGCACTGGACCTGGACGGAGCCGAATGCCAACGGGCGGCCAATTAACCGGTACGAAGTGAATTACGACAACACCGGCTGGACGAGCGTCGGCCTGGACCGCCGCTACGACCGCAACGCTGGCGGCTGGAGCCAGGACCACAGCTTGAAGGTCCGCGCCTGCAACGGTACGGACGGGATCAAGGATTGCAGCGGTAACGATACCGCCACGGCCCGTTCCGGGGCAGATCCCACACCGCCGCTGTCCCAGATCCAGGTGGAAGCCTCCACCGTCCGGACGTGCCCCGGCCAGCCGGGCGTCAGGGATTCCTACAGCGACGGCCCGCCCAAGGATTGCGGCGCCGGCTGGGTGGAACGGACCGAGGGCAGGCTCAACATCAACTGCACCAAGGACATCTACAACAACGGCACCCCCTGGTACCGCGTGACTCAGGGCAGCCACCCGGGCTGGTTCGTCAAGTCCACCACAGTGGATCTTTACGGAACGCGGCCCGGCGGCTGCTGATGTCAGCCCTCCCCACAACACCGGACATCGCGGCCCCCCGGCGGCGGCGCACTAAGAACCTTCACCAGAAACAGAACAGGACCACCCCATGACCATGACCACCGAACAGGCCGAATGGTTTTCCGGCACCTTCGAGAAACTCGTCGACAACGTGGGCCAGGCCGTGCTCGGCAAGGCCCATGTCATCCGGTTGACCTTCATGGCGATGCTGGCCGAGGGTCATGTCCTCTTCGAGGACGCACCGGGCACCGGCAAGACCTCGCTGGCGCGCGCCCTCGCCGCGACTGTGCAGGGCTCCAACAACCGCATCCAGTTCACCCCGGACCTGCTGCCCTCGGACGTCACGGGCGTGACTATCTATGACCAGAAGACGCAGAAGTTCGAGTTCCACAAGGGCCCCATCTTCAACAACATCGTCCTAGCCGACGAAATCAACCGTGCCTCGCCCAAGACCCAGTCGGCGCTGCTGGAGGTCATGGAGGAATCCCGCGTCACGGTGGACGGCACCACCTACGAGGCGGGCCGGCCTTTTATGGTGATGGCCACCCAGAACCCGATCGAGCAGGCCGGCACCTACCGGCTGCCCGAGGCCCAGCTGGACCGCTTCCTGATCAAAACCTCCATCGGCTATCCGGACCACGCCTCCACCGTGCAGCTGCTCGGCGGCGCCAACCTCAAGGACCGGTCCAAGGACATTACCGCCGTCATCACCACCCAGGCGATCGCGGACATGGCGGACCTCGCCGCCACCGTGCACGTGGATACCGCCGTGCTGGAATACATCTCCCGGCTTTGCGAAGAGACCCGCAGCGCCCCGGAAACCCGCCTCGGCGTCTCGGTCCGCGGCGCCCTCGCCATGGTCCGCGCCGCCAAGGTCTGGGCCGCCAGCCAGGGCCGCAACTTCGTCCTGCCGGACGACATCAAGGACATCGCCGCCGTTCTCTGGACGCACCGCCTGGTGATAGACCCGGAAGCGGAGTTCGCCGGCGCCACCGCCGACGCCGTGCTGACCCGCGTCATGGCCGACGTCGCCGCGCCGCAGCAGCGCGCTTCCGTGTAGCCGGATCCCCACCGGCCACCGGCTCCGTCGGCACCGCGGCACCCACGATTCCCAGCACGAACGAAGGCACCCAATGTCCACCAGCACTCCGTTGACCCGGCTGGCTGACCGCCTGAAACGTCCCTTCCACCGGGACGGCAGGCCCACCCGGCTGCATCCCGCCTCCCTCTGGTCCGAGGCCGGCAGCACCGCCGGCCTCGCCCTGGCGCCCGCCTGGGGCGCGGTCCGTGGTCTCTGGCTGCGGTACGCGTGGCCGGTGCTGGCGGTGGTCAGTGTCCTGGGCTGGTCCGTGCTGGCCGCGTCGATCCTGCTCTGGACGGTGGGCCAGGCTTTCGGCTGGCAGGAAGCCAAGGCCGCCGCGATCGCCGCCTTTGTGCTGTTCGTCCTCGCCGTCGGCTTCATCCTGGGCCGCTCCTCCTACGGCGTGGTCCTGGACCTGGCCCGCACCCGCGTAGCAGTGGGGGACAGCGCCGTCGGAAGCATCGCCGTCGCCAACACCTCCGAGCGCCCGCTGCTTCCCGCTGACCTTGAGCTTCCCGTCGGGGGGAGCACCGCCGTGTTCCACCTGCCCCGGATGAAACCGCAGCAGGTCCACGAGGACCTGTTTACCATCCCCACCGCACGCCGCGCCGTGATCGTGGTGGGCCCCGTCCGCTCCGTCCGCGCGGATCCGCTGCACCTGCTCCGCCGCCAGGTCCTGTGGACCGAACCGGAGGACCTTTTTGTGCACCCCAGGACCGTGGCGCTGGCCGGTTCGGCCGCCGGGTTCATCCGCGACCTCGAGGGTATGCCCACCACCGAGCTCTCCAGCGCGGACGTGTCCTTCCACGCACTGCGCGACTACGTTCCGGGCGATGACCGGCGGCACATCCACTGGAAGACCACGGCCCGGACCAACAAGCTGATGGTCCGCCAGTTTGAGGAAACCCGCCGCGCCCACCTCGCCATCTCGCTGTCCATCAACACGGACGAATACGCCTCGGAACAGGAATTCGAGCTGGCTATCTGCGCCGCCGCCTCGATCGGACGGCAGGCCATCCGGGAACAACGCGACCTCGACGTGCTGACCCAGAAAGGCCCGCTGCGCTGCGAAACCGGCCGCAACCTACTCGATGACATGACCCGGATCGTCGGGGCGCCGATGCGTAAGACCGCCGTCGACCTTGCCCGGACGCTCGCGGACACCGTCCCCAACGCCTCCGTGGTGTTCCTTGTGGTGGGCAGCAACATCACCCCCGGCCAGCTGCGCTCCGCCTCGGCCTCGGTGCCGGTCGGAGTGCGCAGCCTGGCCGTCCGGCTCGAGCTCGGCGCCGCGCCGGCCCGGGCCAACATCGGCGACCTGACCGTACTGACCCTCGGCGACCTGTCGGACCTGGCGATCGTGCTGCGGAAGGCGGCCGCATGAGCACGGCACCCCGGACCTCCCGGCGTGCCGCCAGAGGTGCCGCCGCCGGCAATCTCCAACCGACGCCTTCCGGCTTCGCGGACGGCCAGCCGCTCTGGCATAGCGCGCTCGACGCCGGCGCCCTCACCCTGCTGCTGGGCCTCGGCGTGCTCGGATTCAGCCTCAGCTTCGGCGGCGACCCCTACTATCTGATCGCGGGCTTCGGCGGCATCCTGCTGGGCCTGGCCGTCGCCGCGGCCAACGTGCACTTCCGCCTGGGCCTGCTCATCACCAGCGCCCTGGCCCTCGGCGCCTACCTCGTCCTCGGCACAGCCCTGGCCGTCCCGGACGCGTCGATCGCGGGCGTGCTGCCCACGCTCGACTCGCTGCGCACCCTCCTGCTGGGCGTGGTGCTCGCGTGGAAGGACATGCTCACCGTGGGTGTGCCGGTGGGGACCGCCGGCGGCACCCTGATTGTGCCGTTCCTGAGCTCGCTCATCACCGCCCTCGCCGCCGGACTGCTGATCTGGCGGCTCAAGAACCCGTACTGGCCGCTGCTGCCGGTGCTGGTCCTGTTCGTCACCGGCATCGCCTTCAGCACCAACGCAGGCTTCCTGACGGTGGAACGGGGCATCTCGCTCACCGTCGTCGCGATCGCCTGGGCCACGTTCCGCCGTGACGTGCTCCGCCGCAGCGACACCCGCAAGGTCTCCGTCAACCGGCTGGAGGCGGACCAGGCCACGGCCCGCGCGGCGAAGCTCCGCCGGCTGGGGACAGCCGCAGCGGTGATCGCGGCCGCCGTCGGGATCACCGCCGTCGCCTCCCCGCTGGTCACCGCCGGGGATGACCGCCGGGTGCTGCGCAACACGATTGTCCCGCCGTTCGATCCCAAGGACTACGTCACCCCGCTGGCGAGCTTCCGCACGTTCGTCAAGGACCAGAAGGATGACAGCCTGTTCGTAGTGAAGGGCCTGCCCAAGGACGCCCGGGTGCGCCTCGCAGCCCTTGATTCCTTCAACGGGACCAACTACAACATGGACCCGAACGGCTCCGGCAGCTTCAGCAAGGTGGGAGACGCGAAGTCCATCAACACGCCCGCGGACTCCACCGGGATTGTGCAGAGCACCAACTACGCCCTCGACATTACGATCGAGGACTACCAGGGCTACTTCCTTCCCGGCGGCAGCAGGACCACCGGAATCAGTTTCGCCCGCGACGGATCGGGCGCCGCCGCGGGGCTGTACTTCAACGCCGGAACGGACACCGCCGTGACCACCAAGGGACTCGCCAAAGGCGATTCCTACCGGGTCCAGGTGGCCGACCCCGCCAGGCTGGGCCACGGACAGCTCACCCAGTACGACTTCGCCAGGCTGTCCCTCCCGGACCCGGCCGAGGTCCCGCCCGTGATCGGTGCCCAGGCCAATGACCTTGCCGCCGACGCGCCCACCGCGATCGACCGGGTGCGCCAGGTTGAGGCGCATTTCCAGAAAAAGGGCGCCTTCAGCAACGGCCTGATAGCCGACGGCCAGCTGCCCAGCGTCTCCGGCCACGGCGCCAACCGCATCCGCAGCCTGCTCACGGCCAAGCAGATGCTCGGCGACGACGAACAGTACGCCGTCGCGATGTCGCTGATGCTGCGCCACCTGGGCATCCCGTCGCGTGTGGTGATGGGCTTCTACCCGGATCCGAAGAGCCCGGAAAACGGCGCCGGCGAGGTAAAGATGACCGGCAAGGACGTCCACGCCTGGGTGGAAGTGGCGTTCGAACGCGTGGGCTGGGTGTCTTTCGACCCCACACCGCCCAAGGACAACGTGCCCATCCCGCCGGATCCGGAGAACAAGTCCAAGCCCAAGCCGCAGGTGCTGCAGCCGCCGCCCCCGCCGCAGGAACCCGCGGACCTCCCGCCGGATTCCGCGCCGGATGCGCTGGACGCCGACGAGAAGAAGAACAACCCCTGGCTGTTCTGGGGTCCTCTCCTCGCGGCGATCGGCTTCGCGCTGATCCCCGTGGCGATCCTGGCGCTGCCGCTGCTGCTGATCGCGCTGCTCAAATCACGGCGCCGGAAGGCCCGCTTCAGCGACGGCCACCCGGCCCAGCGGGTGGGCGGCGGCTGGAACGAGGTTCTCAGCCTGGCCACCGACCTCGGCGCCGGGATGGACCAGCGCGCCACCCGGCGCGAGTCCGCCGCCGTCCTCGCGGATGCGTTCCCGGCGACGCAAGGCACCACCACTCTGCTGGCCCGCCGTGCCGACGCCGCGATCTTCGGCGCCGGCCAGCCGAGCGAGGACGAGGTGACGCAGTACTGGGAGATCGTGGACGGCTCGCTCAAGGAGATGACCGGGACGCTTGGTTTCTGGGGCCGGCAGCGGGCCCGGTTCTCGCCGCGCTCCCTGCTGGCCGATGGCCGGGCCGCGCTCAAACGGCGCGGACTCCGGCCCGTGCTGCCCGGCCGGAGACGATCCGCGGCGCCGTCGGGCGAGCCCGCTGGTACCGTGCCCGCCGGTACGGGGACTGCCGGTAGAGTGTCCGCCGGTAGAGT
This sequence comes from Arthrobacter sp. CG_A4, assembly GCF_035985125.1. NCBI lineage: Bacteria > Bacillati > Actinomycetota > Actinomycetes > Micrococcales > Micrococcaceae > Arthrobacter > Arthrobacter sp. CG_A4. The sequence goes on from NZ_JAXCID010000012.1 coordinate 29,757, forward strand.
GGAGACCGATCCGGTGCCGGCGGCCCGCATCAATGCCGCCGCCGCCGCTGCTGCAGCCGCCGCCAGCCAGACCGCCAGGAAGAACCGCAACGAGCCATGACCGACGACGCCGAGCGCTGCCCGCGCTGTCAGCAGCCGCTCCGGCCGGGAGCCGCCTTCTGCACCTCCTGCGGTGCGCCCCTGAGCAACCGCTCCGCGCGGAGTTCCCGGAACGCGCGGGACCTTCCCCAGCCGCAGGGTGCAGACACGACTGCTGAAGGGGCCGCGGGCGGCGGGAACCCCGGCGTCGGGCGCTCCGGCCCGATCCCCGGTAGTATCCCCGTAACGCAGGGCCCGGTCACGGGCCATGGACAAGGGGGAGGTCCTTTGATGCCAAGCAGGCTTGAGCTGGTTCCCGCCGACACCGGAAAACGGTTCGGTGCCGCGGTGCTGGACTGGCTGCCGGCCCTGGTGGTGCTCACGGTGCTGTTTGCGAGCGGATTCGCCGGCATCACCCGCAGCCAAAGCGGCGGCATGATCGTGTACGACACGTCCGCCGTCGTGCTTCTGGGCGGCATCGGCGTGGGGCTGACCCTCGTGTACATCGGCGTCCTCGCGATGCTCGAAGCCCGTTCCGGCGTGACCCCCGGCAACCGCCTGATGGGGATCCGCAGCACCGATGCCGACGGCGACGCCCCCGGCGGGGGAGCCGTCTTCCTGCGCGGCCTCATCACCGGCGCCGGCATCCTGCTGGCCGTCGTCGCGGCCGCCATTCTGGTTGTTTTCCAGTGGTTCGGCGTCGCCTTGGTGGTGCTGGGACCGCTGCTGGTCCTTGGCTCGGCGTGGGCCGTCCTTGTGGTGCTGTCCAGCGCGTGGGACCGCAACGGCAAACTCCGCGGCTGGCACGACACCGCCGCCAAGACCCTCGTCTTTAACGTGGTGGCCGGCCGCAATCCGATCACCACCGGCGGCATCCAGGGCCCGTACAGCTTCGCGCCCCTTGACCTCCCGGCGGTCCAGCAGGTCGCCTCGCCGCTCGCGGGCGCCGGGCTCCGGAACGGCGGCGCCCGTGGGAACGGCGGCGGTCTTGGGAGCGGCGCCGGGCCAAACAACAGTGCTGCGCCGGGCGCTGCCGTGCACAACCCCAACCAGTGGCAGCCGCCCGCGGCACCGCAGCCGATCACCGCGCAGCCGATCACCGTGCAGCCGATCACCGCGCAGCCGGTTGCGGCGCAGCCCGCGCCCGTCGCCTTCCAGCCTGCCTCCTTCGCTCCTCCCACGCAGCCGGCTGCGCTTCCGCCGGCAGCCCACCCCGATGATGACCACGACCGCACCCAGGTCCGCGGCGACACCCATGCCCCGGTCACCGTGGCCATGCTCCGGATCCGGCTCGACGACGGCCGCGACGTTGAGCTGGACCGCACGGTGCTGGTCGGCCGGAACCCCGCCGGACACCCCGGCGAGGCTTTGGTGCAGCTCATCCCGGTCGCGGATCCCGGCCGGTCCATTTCCAAGACCCACCTCCATCTCGTCGCCGGAAACGGGGGAGTATGGGTCACTGACCGGAACTCCACCAACGGCAGCGCCGTGACCACCCCGGACGGGATCCGTACCGCCCTGGCGGCGGGGGAGCCCACCCACGTCCGCCCAGGTTCCACCGTCCACTTCGGTGACCGCTCCTTCTACCTAGGACAGGCATGAATTCCCATCCGGCCGCCGTTCCCCCCTCCGCTGAGTCAGAAGCGCCCGCCGTGGGGACACCCGCCGCCGGCGCACCCCTGGGCCTGCGGCTTAACTGCGGCTACGGCACCGACCGCGGCCTGCGCCGTGAGATGAACGAGGATTCCTACATCGCCTCCGATCCCGTGTTCGCCGTCGCCGACGGCATGGGCGGGCACGAGGCCGGCGAGATCGCGAGCGGCATCTGCGTCCGGACGCTCGCCCGGATCCCCCAGCTGGCGAGCGGGAAGCGGGACGCCACCGCCGGCGTCGTGCAGGATTACCTGCTGATGGCTGACGAGAGCATCCGCGAGGCCACCGGTTCCCGCGCCGGCACGACGCTGTCCGGCGTCGTGGTGGTGGAACAGCTGGGGGTCCCGTACTGGCTGGTCCTGAACATCGGCGACTCGCGCACGTACCGGCTCAGCCACGGCAGGCTCAGCCAGGTCAGTGTGGACCACTCCGAGGTGCAGGAACTGGTGGACGCCGGGCAGATTACCCAGGCCCAGGCCGCGGTGCACCCGCGCCGCCACGTGGTCACCCGGGCCCTGGGCGCCGGCGGAGGGGCCGAGGCCGACTACTGGCTCCTGCCCGTCGATGAAGGAGACCGGATTCTGGTCTGCTCCGACGGGCTCAACGGTGAGCTGAGCGACCACCACATCACCCGGATCCTGCGCTCCCAGGCCGACCCCCAGGCCGCTGTGGACGAACTCATCCAGGCGGCCCTGCGCAGCGGCGGCCGGGACAACGTCACCTGCATCGTGCTGGACGCATCCAACGTCACGAACGACGACGACGGCGCCGCCCTGACAGCGCCGCGCACTGCGGCGGCGGACGAAGACACTCTGCCGCGGACCGATGTGCTGGAAATCGTCCCCGACGGGGAAGCGGCGGCCGGGATCGACGCGGTTGACGGGATCGACGCGGTGTCCGTGAACTGGCCACTACCGGACACCGGGCCTGCCGTCGACGCCGATCCTGCCGCCGACACGGAGCGTGGCTCCGGTATCAAACCTCGCGCTGGCTTCGAACCTGGCGCTGGCTTCGAACCTGGCAAGGACGTCGAGCCTGGCAAGGACGTCGAGCCTGGCAAGGGCGCGGATGATGGCAAGCGTTAACGCCCCGGCTGCGGCCCGGTACACGCCCGGGACCTGGCTCGGGGTGGTGCGCTCCGGAACCGTGGTGCTGCTGCCCCCGGACACCACTCCCGCGCTGGTCGAATCTCTGTGGGAGCTGCTGGCCACCGGGCCCGAAGCTCACGAGGTGCTGGACGCCGTGACCTCGGCCTCGGGCGTTTCCCTGTCCCGGATGCCGTGGTTTGGGATCGTGGACGCCAGGAACGCGATGCACGTGTTCCTGCGCGGCGATATCGATCTCAGGGTCCAGATGCCCGCCGGGCCGATGGAACTGAGCGGACGCGACGTCACCACCTGGACGGAACGCCGCTTTGTCTCGGCCGCCGGCTATGCCGTGGGCATTCCCGGCGCGGGTGCGGATACCGTCGTTTCAGGTGGATCTACCCTGGACTTGCCGCTGGGCGACGGGGTGGTCCGGCTGCAGGGGCTGCGGATGGACGTCTCCGGTTCGGCGGCGTCTGATGTGGCGCCTGCGCCAGCGTCTGCTGTGGCGCCCGCCTCACCGCCGGAAGCCGACGCCGCGGTCGAGGTGGTCCCGACTCCCGAACTACCCACCGTTGCCGAGGTTGACATCGCTGCCGTACCGGGCGAGCACGGAGCCTCCGCCGATACCATGCTGGAGCTCGACGAGGAGGACGAGGAATTCGACCCTGACCTCCGCGGGACCATGCAGGAATCGGAACCGGAGGCCGAACCCGAACCGGAAGCCGATCCGGAAGCCGATCCGGAACCGGAACCGGCTGACAGCTACGACCACCTCTGGGAACAGACGGTGATGCGCACCATCGAGGAAGCCGCCGTGCGCGAGGACCCCGACGCCGGCGCGGAATCCGCCGTCGGAAGTTCCACCCCGGCGCCATCTGCTCCGGAACCCGCGACCGCCCAGCCGGCCCCGGCCCCGGGCGAGGGATCCGCGGAATCCGACGCCGCTCCGGGACCGACGGCCGCGCCGCGCCCGGTGGTACCCGCCGGGCTGATCGACTCCGTGCCGTGGCACACCGGAGGCAACGGCTCGTCGTCGTCGGCGTCCCGGACAGCAGTGCGCCCAAAAGCAGTGCCCCCAAAAGCAGTGCCGCCAAAAGTGGTGCCCGGCCAGCTGCAGGCATTAGCCGCGCAGTCGGAGCCGGATGCGGACCACGACGGCCAGACGATCATGAAGGGCGACCTCGCCGCAGGCCCGCTCCGGCCAGCCGGAACCGCGCCAGGGGCTCCGCGCATGCCGGAACCCACCACCGGCCCCATGGTGCTGGCCCGGGTTTGCCCGCAGGGCCACGCCAACCCGTCCACCTACTCGAAGTGCGGCCGCTGCAGCCTGCCGCTGCCCGGCGACGGGGTCCAGGTCCGTCGGCCCCGGCTGGGGCGGATGAGGTTGTCCACCGGCGAACTGATCAACCTCGACCAGTCGCTCATCGTCGGGCGCCAGCCCTCGGTATCCCGTGTCCAGGGTGCAGTGATGCCCAGGCTGGTCCAGGTGGCCAGCCCCGGCGGTGACATCTCCCGCTCGCACGTTGAGGTCCGGCTGGAAGGCTGGCACGTTATGCTGTGCGACCTCAAGGCCACCAACGGAACCGTCCTGGTGCGCGAAGGCCAGCCCCCGCGGCGGCTGGCCCAGGGCGAAATGGCGATCCTGCTCGACGGCGACATCGCAGACGTAGGCGACGGCATTTCGCTGCGCTTTGAGGAGATTCCGTGAGTTCAAAACGGTCTGTAGCCCCGCCGCCGGTCATTCCGGGCTTCACCTACATCAGCCTGCTCGGGTCCGGCGGATTCTCCGACGTCTACCTCTACGAGCAGGACCGGCCCCGCCGCAAGGTGGCCGTCAAGGTGCTGCTGGCGAGCCTCCTGGCCGAGGGCGCGCGCCGCCGCTTCGAATCCGAAGCGAACCTCATGGCGCAGCTGTCCTCGCACCCGTATATCGTGACGATCTTCGAGGCCCAGATCACCGACGCCGGGCACTCCTACCTGGCCATGGAGTACTGCTCCCGGCCCAGCCTGGATGTCCGCTACCGCCGGCAGCGCTTCAGCGTGGACGAGGCACTGACGGTAGGCATCCAGGTGGCGTCCGCCGTCGAGACCGCCCACCGGGCCGGCATCGCGCACCGCGACATCAAGCCTGCCAACATCCTGGTCACCGATTACAACCGGCCCGCGCTCACCGACTTCGGCATCTCCGGCACCCTTGCCGGGGACACGGACGAGGACGCGGGCATGTCCATCCCCTGGTCCCCGCCCGAACAGTTCACCGACCAGCACGTCGACGGCGTCCTGGTGGACGTCTGGGCGCTCGGCGCCACGCTCTACACACTGCTCGCCGGGCGTTCGCCGTTTGTGCTGCCCGGCGCGGACAACTCCCAGCGCGAGCTGATCTCGCGGATCACCAACACGCCGGTGCCCGCACTGGGACGCGCCGATGTGCCGCAGTCCCTGGAACTGGCCCTGGCGACGGCGATGGCCAAGTCAGCGTCCGCCCGGTACTCCTCGGCCCACGCTTTCGCCCTGGCCCTGCAGCGGGTCCAGGCCCAACTTAACCTCGCCGTCACACCCTTCGAGGTCCTGGAAGAGCCGCGGCCGGAAGAACACCACCCCGACGACGGTTTCGAGGAAACCCGCGTCCGCAGCATCGCCTCGATCGACCCGGATGCCACCGGCCAGGCCCCGACCTTCCCGGCCCGGATCCTGAATGACGCTTCGGGCTCAACGGGCTCCACCGTTGACCACAACACCACCAGCAACCACGCAACCGTCCGGCGCCCACCGGCGCTGCCCGGCTTCGACGCTCCCGGACCTCCCGGGACTGCCGCCCGGACGGCCGCGCCCGACGACGACCTCGCCGCGACGGTCAACCGCGCCAGCGCGGCGGCTCACCTAGGCGACAGCGGCGGGAGCACCGGTGCGGAGCACCCGGCCGGGCACGGGCGCCGGAACCTGATGCTGTCAGTCGTCGGCGGCACCGTGCTGGTGACCGCCGTCGTGCTGGGCATCATCGCGGGCGCCACGCGGTCCGAGCCGGCACCCAAGGCCGCTGACCAGGTCAGCAAGCCGCCGGCGGATGCCCTGGACAGCGGCACCGTTCCCGACGCGGTGAACCTCGTGGGCGTGGCCGGGCCCTCGGGAAAGATCCTGTTCAGCTGGACCAACCCGCAACCGAAACCCGGCGACAGTTACAAGTGGCGGGTCCACACGCTCAAAGCCGACGGGACGTACCAGGCCACCGCCGAGCCCAGGGCCGAAATGGCGGCCAATCCGGCGGAGCCCAGCTGCATCCAGGTCATGATTGTCCGCAGTGATGGGGCATCCTCCCCGCTGGGTGAAGACTCCATCGGCTGCGTCAGCAAATGAGCAACAAGTCAGGGAGGCACGGCTGATGGGGGATCTGGCAATAGATTTCTGTGGCGAGTGGCACGAGCCCTCGGACGAGGACGTTTTCAGCATCGGCCGCGAAGGCGACCTCGAGGTGGATGACAACCCGTACCTGCACCGGCAGTTCCTGCAGATCGCGCGGTACGACGGTATCTGGTGGCTCAGCAACGTTGGCAGCATGCTCTGCGCGACCATCGCCGATGCCTCCGGCGGGATGCAGGCCTGGCTCTCGCCCGGCGCCCGGATCCCGCTGGTCTTCAGCCACACCAACGTCATCTTCACCGCCGGCCCCACCACCTACGAGTTCGCCGTGCACCTAAAGACGCCCGCGTTCCGGCAGGAAGCCCGCGACAAGGACAGCGGCGGGGATACCACCATTGGCCCGGTCATCTTCACCGACTCGCAGAAAGCCCTGATTGTGGCCCTCGCCGAACCGATACTGCGCCGCGACGGGACCGGTTTCAGCGCCATCCCCTCGTCCTCGGACGCCGCCAGGACACTGGGCTGGGCGCTGACCCGGTTCAACAGAAAGCTGGACAACGTGTGCGACAAGCTGGACAAAGTAGGCGTCGCCGGCCTGCGGGGCGGCGGCGGAAAACTCGCCACGAACCGCCGCGCACGGCTCGTGGAACATGCCGTCACCTCCCACCTTGTGACGGCCGCTGACCTGCATCTGCTTGACAAGCACAATACTGAAAAGCCCGCCGCTGACAAACTGAACGGAACCGACGACGCGTGAGAATCCGACTGACGCTGCGCCGCGACCCGGCCGCCGCCAAAGACCTTGCCGTCACCGTCGACGGGCTCGCCACAGTGGCGGACATCGCCACCCAGCTCTGGGCGGCGGACCCGGCACGGCGGGGGACCCTGCCGCCGTCCACCCTGTCCCTCAGTATCGAGGAGGCCTTCGCCGCCGGCGGCATGAAGGGCACTGTTCTGGACCGCAGGGACAACCTGCTCGAATCCGGGCTGCGCCCGGGGTCCATCGTGTCCCTGACCCAGGTGAGTGAGCAGTTCGGGACGCCCGGGGCGAACCGGGGTCCCGCGGCGGCGACGCTGCGGGTGCTCTCCGGTCCCGACGTCGGGCGTGAATTCTCGCTGCCGTCAGGCACCAGCTACATCGGCCGGGACCGCGACGTCGACCTCCGGCTGACGGATCCGCTCACCTCCAAGCGGCACGCCCGCATCACGGTGGGCGAGACGGTGGAGATCGTGGACACGAATTCGGCCAATGGCCTGCTGATGGACGGCCTCCCCGTGACCCGCGCCACGCTGAACTCTTCGGACACCGTGACCCTCGGCGACACCACTGTCTCCGTGGTCTCGCTCGGCACCGGGCACAGCTCCGCCCCGAGCTCCCCGCTGATCGACTTCAACCGCTCGCCCCGCGTGGTGCCGCGGTTCGAGCCGCAGAAACGCATGCTGCCGGCCGGGCCGAAGCGCCAGGAACCCCACGCCTTCCCGTACATCATGCTGCTCGCGCCGCTGATGATGGGCGGCATCCTGTTCGCCGTCACCCAGAACGTGCTCTCCGTGGTGTTCATGATGATGATGCCGTTGTTCATCGTGGGGCACTACGTGGACCAGTTGCTGCAGACCAAACGGGAGACCAAAATACAGCTCAAGCAGTTCCGCGAGTCGATGGCCGCGTTCCGGCAGGACATCACCCGGCTGCAGAACGTGGAACGCTCGGTCCGGCTGCAGGAAGCGCCCTCGGTCAGCGACACCGTGGACTCGATCTACCAGCTGGGACCGCTGCTCTGGACGCACCGCCCCGAACACACCGGCTTCCTGGGCCTGCGGTTCGGCCTCGGCACCTCGCCCTCGCGGATCCTGTTCGAGGAGCCGAACAGCAACGACACCGAAGCCCAGTACATGCAGGAAATCCAGGAGTGTATGGCGCAGTTCCGGGATGTCGAGGGCGTGCCCGTTGTTTCGCAGCTGCGCTCGGCCGGTTCCTTCGGGCTGGCCGGGTCCCGCGGCCTGGTGGACGATGTGGCGCGCGGCATGATCCTGCAGCTCGTGGGGCTGCACTCGCCGGCGGAAGTGGTCCTGACCGCCATCACCTCGGCGCAGTCCAAGGAACGCTGGGGGTGGTTGCAATGGCTTCCGCACGTCGGCTCCGGCCACAGCCCGCTGGCCGGCGACCACCTCGCGGCGGGTCCCGCGGGCGGTTCCGCCCTGCTGTCCCGGATCGAGGACCTGATCGAGACGCGCGAGGCGGCCGCCCAGGGACCGCGCCCGGCGCTGCGGCCCGGCGTCGACCCGCTCGCCGCCGAGGTGTCGGCGCCGCTGCTGCCCACCGTACTGGTGATCGTCGAGGACGACGCCCCGGTGGACCGCGGCCGGCTCACCCGGATGCTGGAGCGCGGCCCGGACGCCGGCGTGCACGTCATGTGGGTGGCCAGTTCCGTCCAGCAGCTTCCCGCCGCGTGCCGGGACTTCATGGCGGTCGACGGCGAACATGGCACCACCACCGGGCAGGTCCGGCTCGGCCGGCACACGTTCCCGGTGAGCTGCGAAAGCCTCGACGCCGGGCTCGCCGGCCAGCTCGCCCGGATGCTCTCACCGGTCATCGACGTCGGCAAGCCGCTGGAGGACGACTCGGACCTGCCCCGCGCGGTCTCCTACGCCACACTGATCGGCAAGGACTTCCTGGACAGCCCGGCGGCCGTGGCCGAACGCTGGACCGAGAACAACTCGGTCCGCGCCTCCGCCGTGCCCAACCGCAAGGACAACGGCACGCTGCGGGCCCTGGTCGGCTCCAAGGGCATCGAACCGCTCTACCTGGACCTGAAGAACGAGGGGCCGCACGCCCTCGTCGGCGGCACCACCGGCGCCGGCAAGTCCGAGTTCCTGCAGTCCTGGGTGATGGGGATGGCCGCGGCCTACAGCCCGGACCGGGTCAGCTTCCTGTTCGTGGACTACAAGGGCGGCGCCGCGTTCGCGGACTGCCTGCAGCTGCCGCATACCGTGGGCCTGGTCACCGATCTGTCCCAGCACCTCGTCCGCCGCGCCCTCACCTCGCTCCGGGCCGAGCTGCACTACCGGGAGCGGCTGCTCAACCGGAAGAAGGCCAAGGACCTGCTGGAACTCCAGCGCGAGGCGGACCCCGACGCGCCGCCCTACTTGGTCATCATCGTGGACGAGTTCGCTGCCCTGGCCACCGAGGTGCCCGAGTTCGTCGACGGCGTGGTGGACGTCGCCGCCCGCGGACGATCCCTGGGCCTGCACCTGATCCTGGCCACCCAGCGCCCGGCCGGCGTGATCAAGGAAAGCCTGCGCGCCAACACCAACCTCCGCGTGGCGCTGCGGATGGCCGATGAGGACGACGCGGTCGACATCCTGGGCGTGCCCACCGCGGCCTACTTCGACCCGTCCATCCCCGGCCGGGGCGCGGCGAAAACCGGCCCCGGCCGGATCCAGGGCTTCCAGACCGGCTACGCCGGCGGCTGGACCACGGAGAAGCCGCAGCGGCCGCAGATCGAGATCGTCGAGATGGCGTTCGGCTCCGGTCCCGCCTGGGCGGCGCCGGCTCCCGGGACCCCGGTCAAGGAAGAACCGGCCGGACCCAACGACATCGCCCGGATGACCGCCAACATCGTCAGGGCCGCCGATGTGCTTTCCATCGAGCCGCCGCGCAAACCCTGGCTAGACGAACTGGCCACAAGCTACGACTTCTCCCGGCTGCCGAACCCCCGCACCGATGAGCGGCTCCTGCTCGGTGTGGCGGACGACCCGGCGCACCAGGACCAGCCCACGGTGTTTTATGAACCGGACCGGGACGGCAACATGGCCGTCTACGGCACCGGCGGCTCGGGCAAGTCCGCGGCCCTGCTCGGGATCGCCATCGCCGCCGCAATCACCCCGCGCGGCGGCCCGGTCAACGTTTACGGCATCGACTGCGGTTCCGCGGGGCTGAAGATGCTCGACGAGCTCCCGCATGTCGGCGAGATCATCAGCGGCGACGACGTCGAACGCGTGGGCCGGCTGCTGCGCTGGCTGCGCGAGCTCGCCGACGACCGGTCGGCACGGTATTCGGAAGTCCGTGCGTCCACCATCGTGGAGTACCGCACACTGGCGGACCGGCCGGCGGAGAAGCGGATCTTCGTGCTGGTGGACGGTATGTCAGCCTTCCGCGAAGCCTACGAATACAGCAGGCTCTCGGCGCTGTGGGACATCTTCCTGCAACTCGCCACCGACGGCCGGCCGCTCGGCATCCACCTCGTGGTCAGCGGGGACCGGCCCAACTCGGTGCCGGCCTCGCTGCTGGCCTCGATCCAGCGCCGGCTGGTGCTCCGGCTCTCCTCCGAGGACGACTACCTGTCGATGGACGTGCCCAAGGATGTCCTGGGGGCGGCCTCGCCTCCGGGCCGCGGCCTGCTGGGCAACCTCGAGGTGCAGCTCGCGGTCCTCGGCGGCAACTCCAACCTGGCCGTGCAGGCCCGCGAGGTGCACAAGCTCAGCGAGGCCATGCTGCGCCAGGGCGTGGAACGCGCCCCGCAGATCGAACGCCTACCGGACCAGATCGACCTCGAGATCCTGCCCGCGGGCGGCCCGGACCTGCCGGTGATCGGCGTCGACGACGAGACGCTCCAGCCGGCCGAGATCCTGGCCAAGGGCCCGCTCCTGCTCGCCGGTCCGCCGGGCTCGGGCCGCACCGTGGCGCTGGTGACCCTGGCGTACGCACTGCGGCGGTCCAACCCCGGCGTCGAACTGATCTATGTCGGTTCCCGGCGTTCCGCCGCGGCGACGCTGAAGATCTGGGACCGTTCCGTGGTGGGCGCGGACGACGTCGAGGAAGCGATCGACGAACTGGTGGACTACTCGACCGGGACACCGGGCAAGCTGGCCATCTTCATCGAGGGCCTGACCGAGTTCACTGACACCGGCGCGGAGTCCGGGATCGAGCGGCTCGTCACGGCCTCCATCAAGGCCGAGCAGTGGGTGGTGGGCGAATCCGAGACGTCCACCTGGTCCTCGGCCTGGTCCCTCGGTCAGCCGTTCAAGTCCGGTCGCCGCGGGCTGCTGCTCAACCCCGGCGACATCGACGGCGACAGCCTGCTCAGCACCCCGCTGGGCCGGATCAGCACCGAGTTCATCCCCGGCCGCGGCTACATCGTGGGCCGCGGCAAGGTCCGCAAGCTGCAGATCGCCCTGCCTCCCGGGAACCGGAACTAAGCGGAACGGGTCGCCGATGTCACTCCCGGCACCCCTTATATGTATCGATGATTATCGATACACTGATGGGAACCGCAATCCAAGGAGAACCACATGCCTGCTATCCGAATCTACGAATCCGCCCTCTGCTGTGATACCGGTGTTTGCGGTCCCGACGTGGACCAGTCCCTGGTGGATGTGACCGCGGATGTGCGTTACCTCCAGGGCCTCGGTGCCGACATTGCCCGTTACAACCTCGCCAGCGAACCGACCGCCTTCGCGGATGACGGGACGGTCCGTGGATTTATGCACCTGGTCGGATCCAAGGGCCTCCCACTCACCATCGTCGACGGCGTCACGGTCGCCACCGGGACCTATCCGAGCCGGGGAGAGTTGCTGGGGTTGGCCGGCTTGGCCGGAGCCGGCGTCGAACCGCAGTCCCGCCCGGAACTCGGCGTGAGTGAAAAGTCCGGCGGCTGCTGCGGCGGCTCAACGAGCTGCTGCTAGGTCCGGCGTGAAGTTCCTCCAAAACGCGCCCCGGTTCCTGTTCTTCACCGGCAAGGGCGGGGTGGGCAAGACCTCCGTAGCGTGTGCAACAGCGCTTACCCTGGCTAAGACCGGTAGGAAGGTCCTGCTGGTCAGCACCGACCCCGCATCCAATGTCGGGCAGGTTTTCGGTCTGACTATCGGGAACACCGTCACTGCCATCCATGATGTTCCGGGCCTCTCTGCGCTGGAAATTGACCCGGAGCAGGCAGCCGAGGCCTACCGGGAACGGATTATCGGACCCGTCCGGGGACTCCTGCCCGAGACTGAACTGGCCGGCATCGCCGAGAGCCTCTCGGGGTCCTGCACCACGGAGATCGCCTCCTTCGACGAGTTCACCAACCTGCTCACCGACGGGACCGCCTACGGGGAGTATGACCACGTCGTCTTCGATACCGCCCCGACGGGTCACACGATCCGCCTTCTGCAGCTGCCTGGCTCATGGACCGATTTTTTGGCGGCAGGCAAGGGGGACCCGTCCTGCCTGGGCCCCATGTCAGGACTTGAGAAGCACAAGCGGGTATACGCCAAGGCAGTCCAGGCCCTCACGGACCCGGCCCGTACACGTCTTGTGCTGGTCAGCCGTGCGCAGACATCGTCACTGAGTGAGATTGAGCGGACGTATTTCGAACTCAACCAGATCGGCATCGGGGGCGGTTACGTCGTGGTCAACGGCGTCCTGCCGGAAGCCGCCGGTGGAGAGGAGCTGGCGCAGGCCCTCCGGGCCAGGGAAGCTGCTGCCATCGCTGCCATCCCCGCCGCGGTCGCTGGCCTTCCCCGCGATGTTCTGGAGCTGAAGCCGGGCAATATGGTCGGCATTCCGGCGCTTGAGTCCCTGTTCGCGGCCACGTCCGGCGCCGGTATCACTGCTGACGCGGCGCTGGTCACCGAAGTGGAGGACGCTCCGCTGGCTGTCCTGGTGGACGAAGTGGAGCTCGACGGTCACGGCCTGGTGATGTGCATGGGCAAGGGCGGGGTGGGGAAGACCACCATTGCTGCCGCCATCGCGGTTGCCCTGGCCAAACGCGGGCATGCGGTCCACCTCACCACGACTGATCCGGCAGCGCACCTCACCGAGACACTCCACGGTTCCATCCCGGGCCTGACGGTTTCGCGCATCGATCCGGAAGCGGCCATCCAGGAATACCGACGCCATGTGATGGAGACCAGGGGCCGGAGTCTGGACGATGACGGACGCGCGGCCCTCGCCGAGGACCTGATGTCCCCGTGCACGGAGGAGGTGGCTGTGTTCCGGCAGTTCTCCAGGGTGGTCCAGGAATCGCGCCGCCACTTCGTGGTGATGGACACGGCACCGACCGGACACACGCTGCTGCTCCTGGATGCCACGGGTTCCTACCACCGCGAGATCTCCCGCCAGGTGGGCGACACCATGGGGTTCGTGACGCCGCTGATGCGGCTTCAGGATCCGGCGCAGACCAAGGTTGTTCTCGTCACGCTTGCCGAAACGACACCCGTGCTTGAGGCCGAAGAGTTGAAGAGTGACTTGGAAAGGGCCGGGATTCACCCGTGGGCCTGGGTCATCAACAACTCGATCGCCGCCGCACACCCGCAGACGCCGTTCCTGCGTGCCCGCGCCGCGAGCGAAATCGAACAGATCGCCAAGGTGCACACCCTGACGGGCCGGGTTGCCCTCATCCCGTTGCTGCCCGAAGAGCCCGTCGGTGAAGGGAAGTTGTCGGCCCTGACCGCCCTCAGCTGCCTGCCTGCCTAACGCGGAACCACAGCCCCGCCGCCCTGTGACCTACAGGGACGCCAGAAGCCCGGCTGTCTGCTCAATGGCGCCGGGGACGAGGGAGTAATACGCCCAGGTGCCGCGCTTTTCGCGGTGCAGCAGGCCGGCGTCGACCAGGATTTTGAGGTGGTGCGACACGGTGGGCTGCCCCAGATCCAGCGGTTCGGTGAGGTCGCAGACGCACGCCTCCCCGGCGTCGGCGCCCTTGACAATGGAAAGCAGGCGCAATCTGTTGGGGTCGGCAAGCGCCTTGAAGACGGCGGCTTTGCGCAGCGCATCCTCTGCGCTGAGGGCAAGCTGACCTGACGGTGCACAGCAGGCGGCGTCGAGGGCCGTCCCAACAGTTTGCAGAGAATTCATGTTTCTATTATGCATGCAGATTGACATTCATCGATATAGTTGGGAATACTTCATATCGACACTTATCAATCTTTCGTCCGGCAGCACAGCCGGGCAGCACAGGAGCCCCGTGAGCACCCAAACCACCCCGTCACCCGTCCTTGACGGTGAGGCTGCCGTCGTCGGCAGACTCTCCATCCTGGACCGTTTCCTGCCGGTGTGGATTATCGCCGCGATGGTCCTGGGCCTGCTTCTGGGCAGCTTCATCCCGGGGCTGAACACCGCCCTTGAGGCGGTCAAGGTCGGCGAGGTCTCCCTGCCGATCGCCGTCGGGCTGCTGGTGATGATGTACCCGGTGCTCGCCAAGGTCCGCTACGACCAGGCCCGCCGCGTCATCGGTGACCGGAAACTGATGATCACGTCACTGGTGCTGAACTGGGTGCTGGCGCCGGCGTTGATGTTCGCCCTGGCCTGGATCTTCATCCCTGACCTGCCCGAGTACCGCACCGGCCTGATCATCGTGGGCCTCGCGCGCTGCATCGCCATGGTGATGATCTGGAACGACCTCGCCTGCGGGGACCGCGAGGCTGCGGCGGTCCTGGTGGCCATCAACTCCGTCTTCCAGGTTATTGCCTTCGGGGCCCTCGGCTGGTTCTACCTGCAGCTGCTTCCCGCCTGGCTGGGCCTGCCCACCACCAGCGCCGATTTCTCCTTCTGGTCCATCACCGCCTCCGTGCTGGTGTTTCTGGGCATTCCGCTGCTGGCCGGCTTCCTCACCCGCACCATCGGCGAAAAAGCGAAGGGACGCGACTGGTACGAGGGCGCTTTCCTGCCGAAGCTGGGCCCGTGGGCCCTGTACGGTTTGCTCTTCACCATCACCCTGCTCTTTGCCCTGCAGGGCGGGACCATCACCTCCCGCCCCCTGGGCGTGGTCCGGATCGCCCTCCCGCTGCTGGTCTACTTCCTGGTGGTGTTCGCTGCCGGCATGCTGATCGGGAAGTGGCTGGACCTCGGCTACGCCAAAACCACCACGCTCGCGTTCACCGCGGCGGGAAACAACTTCGAACTAGCCATCGCCGTGGCGATCGGCACCTTCGGCGTCACCTCCGGGCAGGCCCTCGCCGGCGTCGTCGGGCCCTTGATCGAAGTCCCCGTTCTTGTTGCACTGGTATATGTCGCCCTGTGGGCCCGCACACGCTACTTCGCTTCTCCTGCCGCCGTCCGCTAATCGCCCGTCCCGTCACGATCTTCAGGAGAAACTTTTGAACACCGAAACCGCCCGGAAGCCCTCCGTCCTCTTCGTCTGCGTCCACAACGCGGGACGGTCGCAGATGGCTGCCGCCTTCCTCACCACCCTGTCCCAGGGCCGGATCGAGGTCCGCTCCGCCGGGTCCCAGCCCGCCGACACGGTCAACCCGGCCGCCGTGGAGGCCATGGCCGAACTCGGCATCGACATGTCCGCCGAGATCCCCAAGGTCCTTACCACCGAGGCCGTCAAGGAATCCGACGTCGTCATCACCATGGGCTGCGGGGACACCTGCCCGATCTTCCCGGGCAAGCGCTACGAGGACTGGGAACTCGAGGACCCGGCCGGCCAGGGCGTCGAGTCCGTCCGCCCCATCCGCGACGACATCAGGTCCCGCATCGAGGACCTGATCGCCTCCCTCACCCCCGCCGCCAAATAGGAGTACGACCATGAGCGCCGACACCGGAAACGCCGACACCGGAAACACTGACCAGCTGATCATCATCGGGTCCGGCCCCGCCGGCTACACCGCCGCGATCTACGCCGCCCGCGCCGGTCTGGAGCCGCTCGTCATCGCCGGAGCGGTCACCGCGGGAGGCGCCCTGATGAACACCACCGAGGTGGAAAACTTCCCCGGCTTCCCCGCCGGCGTCCAGGGCCCCGAACTCATGGACGGGCTCCAGGCCCAGGCCGAGAAGTTCGGCGCCCGGGTGGTGTTCGACGACGTCACTGAAGTGACGCTGACCGGGCACCTCAAGCGCGTCGTCACGGCTGCCGGCACCACCCATGAGGCCCCCGCGGTCATCCTCGCCACCGGCTCCGCCTACAAGGAACTCGGCCTGCCCGAAGAGAAGAAGTTCAGCGGCCACGGACTCTCCTGGTGCGCCACCTGCGACGGATTCTTCTTCCGCAACCAGGACATCATCGTCGTCGGCGGTGGCGACTCGGCCATGGAGGAAGCAACCTTCCTGACCCGCTTCGGGAAAACCGTCACCGTCGTGGTCCGCAAGGGCGAGCTCCGCGCCTCCCGGATCATGGCCCAGCGAGCCAAGGACAATCCGAAGATCCGCTTCGCCTGGAACTCCGCTATCACCCGGATCCACGGCGATGCCAAGGTCACCGGCGTCACCCTGACCGACACCCGCACCGGCGAAAACCGGGAACAGGGCGCCACCGGCATCTTCGTCGCGATCGGCCACGTCCCGCGCACCGAACTGCTCACCGGCCAGGTGGACCTCGACGCCGAGGGCTACATCAAGGTCGATTCCCCCACCACTGTCACCAACCTCACCGGCGTCTTCGCCTGCGGCGACGCCGTGGACCATCGCTACCGCCAGGCCATCACCGCCGCCGGCACCGGCTGCGCCGCCGCCCTGGACGCCGAACGCTACCTCGCCGCGCTCGACGACGCCGACAGCATCGCCACCGCCCTCGTGGAAGAACCCACACACGCCTGACACACACGGAAGAGGAGGCAGGCCCCCGTAATGTACCGCCACCCGCACTGGATGGAACAGAGGAAACCATGGATATAACCGCCAACCTTCCCGTAGCTGTCATCGGAGCCGGGCCCATTGGCCTCGCCGCCGCAGCGCACCTGATCGAACGCGGCATCAAGCCACTGATCCTCGAGGCCGGCCCGACGCCGGCCGCCGCCGTCGAGCAGTGGCGCCATATCCGGCTGTTCTCGCCGTGGCAGTTCAACACCGACGCGGCCGCCGTCCGCCTTCTTGCCGGGACCGGCTGGGAATCTCCTGAGCCGACCGCGCTGCCCACCGGCGGCGAACTCATCGACCAGTACCTCGCACCCCTGACGGCACTTCCCGCGATTGCGTCCCGCCTGCGCACCGGCGCCCGGGTCGTCGCCGTGACCCGCGCCGGCCTGGACAAGACCCACAGCCGCGACCGCGACACCGCACCCTTTGTGGTCCGGGTCGAGCACATCGACGGCGAAGTCCGCGACTACCGGGCCGCCGGTGTTATCGACGCGTCAGGCACGTGGTCCACCCGCAACCCGCTCGGTACCTCCGGCCTGCCCGCCCGCGGCGAAGCCGCCGCAGCTGACTTGATTTCCGCACCGCTGCCTGATGTCCTGGGTCGCGACCGCGGGACGTTCGAGGGACGCACGGCACTCGTGGTCGGCGCGGGCCACTCTGCCGCCAACACGCTGATCAACCTCGCCGAACTGGCCAGCCAGTCACCGGACACCAGGATAATCTGGACTATCCGCGGCGCGTCCGCCGCCAAGGTCTACGGCGGCGGCGATGCCGACGGCCTGGCCGCCCGCGGCCAGCTCGGCAGCCGGCTCCGCAGCCTCGTCGAGTCCGGCGCAGTCGAACTGCACACCGGCTTCGGGATCGCCGCCGTCACCGCGGCCGGCGCCGCCGTCACCTTGACCTCCACGGACGGCCGCACCCTCAAAGCCGACGTCGTGGTTCCGGCCACCGGCTTCCGCCCCGATCTGGGCATCCTCCGGGAACTCCGGCTGGAACTGGACCCGGGCGTCGAGGCCCCGCGTGGGCTCGGCCCGCTGATCGACCCGGAATTCCACTCGTGCGGCACCGTGGAGCCGCACGGCGCGGGGATGCTGGCCCACCCGGAGCCGGACTTCTATATCGTCGGCATGAAGTCTTACGGGAGGGCACCGACCTTCCTGCTCGCCACCGGCTACGAACAGGTACGCTCCGTCGCCGCAGCCCTGGCCGGGGACCGGGAAGCGGCCGATACCGTCCGGCTCGAACTCCCCGCAACCGGCGTCTGCTCCTCGGACCTCGGTACCAGCTGCGACGTCCCCGAGGCTCCGGCGGGAAATGACCCTGTTTTTCTTCAACTGAACCTTTTGGAGCGCTGACATGACTGACCACCCTGACCACGGCTTGGGCCTGCAGGACAACACCGAACTCCTCCACCGGATCAGCGCCCGACTGGCCGACCGGTTTGCCGGGGTGTTCGCCGCTGAGACGGTGGAACGCTATGTCTTCGAGTCCTACACCGCCCTGGCCCGGACCGCGAAGATCAAAACGTACCTGCCATCCACCACCGAGCACTTCGCCAGCGACCGGCTCAACGCCCTCGCCAAATCCAAGGGCGCCTTCATCAGTGATGTCCCGGAAGTGCTGTTCGTCTGCGTGCAGAACGCCGGCCGGTCCCAGATGGCCGCCGCGCTGCTGACCGTCGAGGCCAAGGGCAGGATCCGCGTCCGGTCCGCCGGATCCCTCCCGGCCGCCGAACTGGACCCCGCCGTCGTCGCGGCGATGTCCGAAATCGGCTTGGACCTCACCAGGGAATACCCGAAGCTGCTCACCGACGACGTCGTGCGCGCCTCCGACGTCGTCATCACCATGGGATGCGGCGACTCCTGCCCCATCTACCCCGGCAAACGCTACGAAGACTGGGAGCTTGCCGATCCGGCCGGCCTGCCCGTTGCGGCCGTGCGGATCATCCGCGATGAGATCCACGACCGGGTCAAGGCACTGGCAGCGTCACTGCTCAACCACCCCGACACCGTCAAGGAAGAGTCAAAGGCATGAACGAGACCACCAAAACGCCCAGCATACTGTTCGTCTGCAGCAAGAACGGCGGAAAATCCCAGCTCGCCGCCGGACTTCTGAACCAGCTCGCAAACGGGACGGTCACGGTGCACTCTGCCGGGACCAAACCCGGCCAGTCGTTGAACCCCCAGTCCGTGGAAGCACTGGCAGAACTCGGCATCGACATCACCGGCGAGCACCCCAAACACGTCACCGCCGAAGTACTGGACGCGGTCGACGTCGTCATCGTTCTGGGCAATGAGGCGAAAGTCGAACCCCCCGAGGGCAAGCGGCTGGAGGTCTGGGATACGGATGAGCCCTCCGAGCGCGGCATCGAAGGGATGGAACGCATGCGCCTGGTCCGGGACGACATCAAGGCCCGGGTCCGGAAGCTGTACGCGGAGCTCACCGGGAGCTAGTGGTCATTTTGCTAGTTCGTCGGGGGTCAGACGGAGGCTGGACGTTTTCGCGCCGGTGTCCAGCCCCGGGGGACATGCCCATTCTTCGCACCCGCGACCGGGCAAAATGGCACTATGTCCATCCGCTGCCCCCTGCGCGGCGCATGTCCTTTTGGGCCGGTGTCCAGCCCAGCGGGACATGCCCATTCTTCGCGCCCGCGACCGGGCATAATGGCACTATGTCCATCCGCTGGTCCGGGCGCGGGGCATGTCCCGGAGCCCGGCGATCGCGCCCCTGGACTCAGCCACCGGACCCGGGCGAACTAACGTAAATGCCCACTAGGCCGTGCCCGCACCGCGACCATCCTCGCAGTCCGGCGGCGGGATGGGGAGGGGTGCCCATCGACAGTTTTTCGCGGCGCAGGGTAGGTTCTAGGCAATGGATCTTCCGGAACAGCCGGGGGCCGCTGGGGGACACCGATCTGGATCGGGTCCGTTTCAATTGCTGAAGGAGATTTTCGAATGGCTATTTGGGGTGCAGACATTGTTCAGCTCAAGACTCTTGGGACGAAGCTGCAGGCGGGTTCGTCGGAGATCGACAAGCAGAAGTCGATGCTGACCAAGGTGCTCGAGGGCACCGACTGGAAGGGGCCGGACGCCGACAAATTCCGCAGCGAATGGAACGGCCAGCACGTTGCCTCGCTGGCGAAGGTCTCGCAGGCGCTGCAGGAGGCCGGCAAGCAGGCCAGCCGCAACGCCACCGAGCAGGAAAGCGCCTCCCGCTAGTCGGAGGTCACTGCCTTGGCCCGGACGCACGAAGCGTCCGGGCCAAGGCTGCTTAACGCCGGCGCCCCGGCCCACACTCCTGACCGGACAATGTCGGCGATCTAGGGCACGATAGGTCTGTGAGCACAGGGAAGACTGCAGCAGGCAGCGAAACACCGACCCCGTCCGAGGACATCCGCGAAGAGTACGAAAACCTGGTTGAACAGGTCCGCAAGCACCGCTTCGCGTACTACCAGGACGACGCGCCGATCATTTCCGACCCCGAGTTCGACGAACTCTACCGGCGGCTGGAAACGATCGAGGCCCTGCACCCGGAACTCGTGGCCAACGATTCACCCACACAGGAGGTGGGCGGCGAAGTGTCCGCCGCCTTTGCCGCCGTCGAACATCTGCAACGTATGTACAGCCTCGAGGACGTCTTCTCACTCGAAGAGCTGGAGGCCTGGATCGTCAAGGCGGAAGCCAACATCACCAAGCTCGGCAACGGGACGCCGGCGTGGCTGACCGAGCTCAAGATAGACGGTCTGGCCGTCAACCTGCTCTACCGCGACGGCGTGCTGATCCGCGCCGCCACCCGCGGTGACGGCACCACGGGGGAGGACATCACCCACAACGTCCTCACCATCAAGGAAATCCCGCAGCAGCTCAACGGCGACGGCTTCCCGGCCGAGATGGAGGTCCGCGGCGAGGTCTTTATCCCCTCCAAGGATTTCGCCGCCTTCAACGAGGCCCTGATCGAGGCCGGCAAGGCGCCGCTCGCCAACCCGCGCAACGCCGCCGCCGGCTCGCTGCGCCAGAAGGACCCGGCAGAGACCGCCAAACGGCCGCTGCGGATGTACGTGCACGGCATCGGCGCGCGCGAAGGCCTCGAAACGGCCAGCCAGTCGGACACCTACCGCCAGCTCGCCGAGTGGGGCCTGCCCACCAGCCCCTACTTCGAGGTCCTACCCACCCTCAAAGACGTGCTGGAATTCATCACCCGCTACGGCGACAAACGGCACAGCCTCAGCCACGAGATCGACGGCATCGTGGTCAAGGTGGACCACTTCGCCACGCAGCGTGCCCTCGGCCACACCTCACGGGTGCCGCGCTGGGCCGTGGCGTACAAGTACGCGCCGGAGGAAGTGCACACCAAGCTGCTGGACATCTTGGTCAATGTGGGCCGCACCGGCCGCGTGACCCCGTACGCCTTGATGGAACCGGTCAAGGTGGCCGGCTCCACGGTGGAAATGGCCACCCTGCACAACCAGGAAGTGGTCAAGGCCAAGGGCGTGAAAATCGGCGACATCGTGGTGCTGCGCAAGGCTGGGGACGTCATCCCGGAGATCGTGGGCCCGGTCCTGGCCCTCCGGGACGCCCAGGATCCGCCGGTCCGCGACTTCGTGATGCCCACCGAATGCCCCGCCTGCGGAACGCCCCTGGCACCGGCGAAGGAGGGCGACGTGGACATCCGCTGCCCCAACTCCCGCTCCTGCCCGGCCCAGTTGCGCGAACGCGTGTTCCACCTCGCTGGCCGCGGCGCCTTCGACATCGAGGCGCTCGGCTGGGAGGCGGCCATCGCCCTCACCCAGCCGGCGGAGCCCGACGTCGGGCCGCTCACCACCGAGGCGAACCTTTTCCGGCTCACCGCCGCGGACCTCGCGGACGTCCGGATCCGGCGGGAAAAGCGCTCCAAGGGTGTGGCCACTGGCGAGTTCGAGCTGGTTCCGTACTTCTACAGCAAGGGCACCGCCAAGATCGCGTCCAGGCCGACGGCCACCACGGACAAGCTTTTCCGGGAACTGGAAAAGGCCAGGAGCCAGCCGCTTTGGCGCGTCCTCGTGGCTTTGTCCATCCGGCACGTCGGCCCGCGGGCCTCCCGCGCCCTCGCGACCGCGTTCGGGTCCATGGATGCGATCCGGAAGGCATCCGAAGAGGAGCTCGCCAACGTCGACGGTGTCGGCCCGGTGATCGCCGCGGCCCTGACCGAATGGTTCGCCGAGGACTGGCACCGCGAGATCGTTGACACCTGGGCGGCCGACGGCGTCCGGATGGAGGACGAGCGCGACGAGTCCATGCCGCGGACCTTGGAGGGGCTGACCATCGTGGTCACCGGAAGCCTCGAGGGCTTCAGCCGGGACGAGGCGAAAGAGGCCATCCTGATCCGGGGAGGCAAGGCGGCCGGCTCTGTCTCGAAGAACACCAGCTATGTGGTGGCCGGCGAGAACGCGGGCACCAAGCTGGACAAGGCCGAACAGCTCGGCGTTCCCGTGCTGGATGAGGACGGCTTCCGCGCACTGCTGGCCGACGGGCCCGACGGCGGTCCGGGGGCGGCTGCGGAGCCGGCGGCTGCGGACCCGGCGGCTGCGGACCCGGCGGCTGCGGACCCGGCGGCTGCGGACCCGGCGGCTGCGGACCCGGCGGCTGCGGACCCGGCGGCTGCGGACGCTGAGAACGGCGACGGGGAGGGCGCTCCTGAGGGTGCCGACGAAGACCACCAGGACGTGGTGACCGAATGAGCGCCGATCCCACCGCACCGCTGGACGCGGGAGCCGGGCCGGATCTGGTCGCGCTGCTGGAACTGGCGCAGACGGCGGCGGCGGCCGGGGCGGCCGTCCTGGCCGGCAGGAACGCGGCCGGGCTGGGCGTCAGCAACAAGGGCGACGCGGGTGACTGGGTAACCGCCTTCGACCTCGCTGCGGAAACCGCCGTGCGCAACGTCATCACCGCGGCGCGGCCGTTCGACACCATTACCGGGGAGGAAGGCGGCACCATCCTCCCGGCGTCACCCAGCGGTTACCGCTGGTCCATCGACCCGCTCGACGGCACCACCAATTTCATCCGCAACATTCTCTACTACGGCACCTCCGTGGCCGTGGCGGATCCCGACGGCGCCTGGCTGGCTGGCGTCGTCAACGCCCCTGCGCTGGGTCGGACGTATTACGCGTCCCGCGGCCATGGCGCCTGGCTTGAAGAAAAAGGCCGTCTGACGCAGTTGTTCGGCCCGGCCGCGGGGCGGGCCGGCCAGATCCTGGCGACCGGGTTCAGCTACGACCCGGCGGTCCGGGCCGAACAGGCCGCCGGGCTGGGCAGCATCATGGCGGGCTTCGCGGATGTCCGCCGGCTTGGCTCCGCGGCGCTGGACCTCTGCCTGGTGGCCGATGGAACCCATGATGCCTACGGTGAACGGGGCCTCAACGAGCACGACTTCGCCGCCGGCGCCCTGATCGCGGAGGAGGCCGGCTGCTGGGTGCGCCGTCCCCGGTTCACCAGCGTGCTCGACGGCGGGCCCTCCGACGAGGAGCGGCTCGCGGCCTGGACCTGCGCCGGGACGCTGGAACTCGCTGGCAAGTTCCCGCTGTGAGGCGCTGAGGCGCTGGGCGTGAGACTCAGAGGCAGGCCGATCTGATAGTTCAGTCACGGAAACGGCCCGTTGGTGTGTGGCCCGGCGCGCCCGCCCGTAACATGGACAGGTGCATCCCCAGATCATCATTCGCCCCGCCGTCGCGGCCGACTACGACGCCGTCGCCCGCATCACCCGGGACGCCTACCTGGCCGCGGGCTACTTTGAGAGCGCCGACCACCCCTATATGCGCCAGATCCAGGACGTGCCAAAGCGGGCCGCGAATGCCACTATCTGGGTGGCGGAACGCGCCGGGACGATTGTCGCCTCCGTGACGCTCGCCGTCGCCGGCGAACCCTACGCGGACATTGCCTACGGCGATGAGCTTGAATTCCGCATGCTCGTGGTGGATCCGGCCGTCCAGCGCAGCGGAGCCGGCAAGGCCATGGTCCACGCCATCCTGGAGCACGCGAGGTCGCTGCCCGGTATCCACGCTGTGGCCCTGACCACCGGCGTGACATGGGAAAGCGCCCACGGCCTCTACCAAAAGACCGGCTTCCAACGCGCCCCCGAGCGCGACTGGGTGGTCCCGGACACGGACATCAGGCTACTCGTCTACCGCCAGGAGCTTTAGTCCGGCCGCTGCTGCAGACAGGCCCCGTCATACTGGAGGCGTGGCGCGGATGGAAATGGTGAGTGTCTCGGGGGGAGTCGTATCGCTGCATGACGCGCGCCGGAAGCGCCGGTGGGCAGTAGAACTTCAGCCCTTCGAGATCGGAAAGTTTCCGGTCACGGCACATCAGCTTGGCGCGCTGTCCGGTGGAAAGCCGGGAGCCGGGCCGCAGCACCCCGCTGTCAGTGTGAGCTGGATTGATGCCATTGAGCTCTGCAATGCTGCATCGAAATCCTACGGACTCGCCCCGTCCTACGTTGTGCACGGCACCGATGTGCGGTGGACTGTCTGCGCGGAGGGCTTCCGGTTACCCACCGAAGCCGAATGGGAGTTTGCCTGCCGGGCAGGGTCCAGCACACCGCACTACGGTCCGCTCCCGGAAGCGGCCTGGACCAGCCACGACCGTGTGTCGTCGCCTCAACCGGTCGGATTGAAACTCCCCAACGAGCTTGGACTCTTCGACACCCTCGGAAACGTCTGGGAGTGGTGCTGGAACCTTTTGGACCCGGCCCGCTACAACGACTACAGGGTCTTCCGCGGTGGCGGATTCGCCGATCCCTCATGGAGCGTGCGCGCATCCGCCCGCCGGGGAGGAGCACCAGGGACCCGTCTCGACGATGTTGGATTCCGGGTTGCGCGGGGAGGATTCCGGTGCGTTGACGAAGCGCAGGGGTGGTCGGCAGCCGAGGATCACGAGCGGGCCGCGGGCCAGGGCCTGCTGCCATTTGGCTGGACTCCGCTCCGCTGAACGGACTTCCTCGACAGCCGTGGAGCCGGAACCGGTGCGAGCCGCCATCGTCCGCCGGCGGGCTGTGATCCCGGCCAGTGGCCGCAGCGCCGTAGATGCCGGCTCCGGGTAGGGTTGGCGGTCAGGGCACAATTCCTGATGCACGCTGGGAACGGCACGAGTACAGCTGGAGGATTCATGGCACCGCACATCCCCGATTCGATCGACGAGAAGCTCCTTGGTCTCTATCTGTCGGACCACCTGACCGGTGCCACCGCCGGTGTTTCCCGGATCGGACGGATGGCCGAGGCCTTCTCCGACACCCCGGTGGCCAAGGAACTCGCAGAGCTGAGCGCGGACATTCACCGGGAACGGGACATGCTCCGCCGGCTGATCCATGACCTTGGTGTGCGCCAGCGTCCGCACCGCCAGGCGGCGGCGTGGCTCGTCGAACGCGCCGGACGGCTCAAACTCAACGGCCGCATTGTGAGCCGTTCGCCCATGACCATGGTGCTGGAAGCCGAGCTGATGCGCGCCGCGATCCTGGGCAAGCTCGGCGGCTGGCAGACCCTCGAAGAACTGGCACCCGATCTTGGTCTCGATCCGGCCAGGTTCGCGGCGCTTGGCGACGAGGCGCGTTCGCAGATCAACGTCCTCAGCCGGGTCCACGAGCACGCCCGCCGCAACGCATTCCGCAAGCGCGGGGACATCACCACCTAACTACAACGCGGGGTCACCTACGGCCCATCTCGGCCCTCCGGATGGGCCGCAAGTGACCCCGCGTTGCTTGGTGGCCAGGTGGGTGTCGACGGCGCCGTCGACGGTGAGCGCGGACAAGCACCCCTGCGGGCAGACGCCGTCGGACAGTAACAGTCGGGCAGTAACAGCAGTTCAACCCACGTAGACTGGGACGGAAAATATACCGAACCTGCAGGGGAGATCCATGGCTGCGATCAACCGCGACGACGTCGCGCATCTCGCGCGTCTCGCGCACATCGAGATGAGCGCTGAAGAGCTGGCCAGGATGGCCGGCGAACTGGCCGTCATCGTCGATTCGGTGAAATCCGTCAGCGAAGCCGCCGGTGACGACGTCCCGGCCACGTCCCACCCGATCCCGCTGACGAACGTGTTCCGCGACGACGTTGTGGGCCACACGTTCACGGCCGAGCAGGCACTCTCCGGCGCCCCCGACGCGTACGAAGGCCGCTTCAAGGTCCCGGCAATCCTGGATGAGGGCTAAGAACATGACTGAGAACAACGAACTGATCCGATCCTCCGCCGCGGTGCTCGCCGGCAAGCTGGCCGCCCGCGAAGTCTCCGCCGTCGAGGTCACCCAAGCCCACCTGGACCGCATCGCCGCCGTCGACGGCAAGGTCCACGCCTTCCTGCACGTCAACACGGACGAGGCGCTCGCCGTCGCCGCCGAGGTGGACGCGATCCGCGCCGCGGGCGGGGCCGCCGCCGAAGAGCTGCACACGCTCGCCGGTGTGCCGATCGCCGTCAAGGACCTGATCGTCACGATCGGCCAGCCCACCACGGCCGGCTCGAAGATCCTCGAGGGCTGGCACAGCCCCTACGACGCCACCGTCGTCGAGCGCCTCCGCGCCGCGAAGATGCCGATCCTGGGCAAGACCAACCTGGACGAATTCGCCATGGGCTCCTCCACCGAGCATTCCGCTTTCGGCCCCACCCGCAACCCATGGGACCTGGACCGGATCCCCGGCGGCTCCGGCGGCGGTTCCGCTGCCGCTGTCGCGGCCTTTGAAGCGCCGCTGGCCCTCGGCACCGACACCGGCGGTTCCATCCGGCAGCCCGGCGCCGTCACCGGCACCGTGGGAGTGAAGCCCACCTACGGCGGCGTATCCCGCTACGGCGCCATCGCCATGGCCTCCTCGCTGGACCAGATCGGTCCGGTTTCCCGCACGGTGCTGGACTCGGCGCTGCTGCACCAGGTCATCGGCGGGCACGATCCGCGCGACTCCACCTCGCTGCCGGACCCGTTGGAGGACCTCGTCGCCGCCGCGTCGATCGGCAACGTGCGCGGCATGAAGATCGGCATCATCAAGGAACTCCACGGCGAGGGCTACCAGGCCGGCGTCGAAAACCGCTTCAACGAATCCCTCGAGCTGCTCAGGGGCGCCGGCGCCGAAATCGTCGAGGTCTCCTGCCCCAACTTCAAGTACGCCCTGGGCGCCTACTACCTGATCATGCCCTCCGAGGCATCCTCCAACCTGGCCAAGTTCGACGGCGTCCGCTACGGCCTGCGGGTGCTCCCCGAAGAGGGCCCGATGACCATTGAACGCGTTATGGCGGCCACCCGCGCCGCCGGCTTCGGCGACGAGGTCAAGCGCCGCATCATCCTGGGCACCTACGCCCTCAGCGCCGGCTACTACGACGCCTACTACGGCTCGGCCCAGAAGGTGCGCACCCTGATCCAGCGCGACTTCGAGGCCGCGTTCAGACTCGCCGATGTGCTGATCTCCCCGACTGCGCCCACCACGGCCTTCAAGCTCGGCGAGAAGCTCAACGACCCGCTGGCGATGTACCTCAACGACGTCGCCACCATCCCCGCCAACATGGCAGGCGTGCCCGGGCTGTCCCTGCCCGGCGGCCTGGCCGACGAGGACGGGCTGCCGGTGGGCGTCCAGCTGCTGGCCCCGGCCCGCCAGGACGCCCGCCTCTACCGCGTGGGCGCTGTGCTCGAATCCCTGCTCGAGGCGCAGTGGGGCGGCCCGCTGCTGGACCGTGCACCCATACTGACCGATGACGCCGTCGCGAGCCACGGAGGTTCCCACTAATGACTGACGCAACCCTCAGCTTCGAAGAGGCGATGGAGAAGTACGATCCCGTCCTGGGCTTCGAGGTCCACGTGGAGCTCAACACCAGGACCAAGATGTTCTCCTCCGCGCCGAACGTGTTCGGCGACGAGCCCAACACCAACGTCAACGAGGTGGACCTCGGCATGCCGGGCGTGCTTCCCGTGGTGAACAAGACCGCGATCGAGTCCTCGATCAAGATCGGCCTGGCGCTGAACTGCACGATCGCCGAGACCTGCCGCTTCGCCCGGAAGAACTACTTCTACCCGGACACGCCGAAGAACTTCCAGACCTCCCAGTACGACGAGCCCATCGCGTTTGACGGTTACCTGGACGTCGAACTCTCCGACGGCACCATCTTCCGCGTCGAGATCGAACGCGCGCACATGGAGGAGGACGCCGGCAAGCTGACCCACATGGGCGGCGCCACCGGCCGGATTCAGGGCGCGGACTACTCCCTCGTGGACTACAACCGCTCCGGCGTGCCGCTCGTGGAGATCGTCACCAAGCCGATCGAGGGCGCGGGCAGCCGCGCGCCCGAACTGGCGAAGGCCTACGTCGCGGCCGTCCGCGAGATCGTCAAAAACCTCGGCGTCTCGGACGCAAAGATGGAACGCGGCAACGTCCGCTGCGACGCGAACGTCTCGCTGCGCCCGCACGGCCGGGAACGCTTCGGCATCCGCTCCGAGACCAAGAACGTGAACTCGCTGCGTGCCGTCGAACACGCCGTCCGCTACGAGATCCAGCGGCACGCCGCCGTCCTGGACGCCGGCGAGCCGATCGTCCAGGAAACCCGGCACTGGCACGAGGACACCCGGACCACGACGTCGGGCCGGCCCAAGTCCGACGCCGACGACTACCGCTACTTCCCGGAACCGGACCTGGTGCCGATCGTCGCTTCGCGGGCATGGGTCGAGGAACTCCGGGCCACCCTGCCCGAGCCGCCGGCCGCCCGCCGCAAGCGCCTGCAGGCGGACTGGGGCTACTCCGACCTGGAGTTCCGCGACGTCGTCAACGCCGGCGTGATGGACGAGATCGAGGAAACCATCGCCGCCGGGGCCACCGCCACCGTGGCCCGCAAATGGTGGATGGGCGAGATCGTGGGGCGCGCCAAGAACGCCGACGTCGATCCCGGCCAGCTCGGCGTCGCACCGGCCACCATCGTCGAACTGAACCAGATGGTCCAGGACGGCAAGATCAACAACAAGATGGCCACCGAGGTCCTCGACGGCGTACTCGCCGGCGAAGGCACCCCGGCGGAAATCGTGGTGAAGCGCGGCCTCGCCGTGGTCTCCGACGACGGGCCGCTGCTCGAAGCCATCGACGCGGCCCTCGCCGGGCAGCCCGGCGTCGCGGACAAGATCCGCGGCGGCAAGGTCCAGGCGGTCGGCGCGATTGTCGGCGCCGTCATGAAGGCCACCCGCGGCCAGGCCGACGCCGGCCGCGTCCGCGAGCTGATCCTGGAGCGCCTCGGCGTCGACGGCTAGGTCGACCCGCCCACCAACCCGGTCATGATGGTCTGCAGCGCTTCGCAGACTTTTCCGACCGACGTGCGCTTAAGGTTCTCCGGCCGGGCCAGGATGTCGATCCGGCGGCGGGTGCTGATGCCCTCCAGCGGGCGCAGCACGATGTCCGGGTTCAGCACGGGCCGGGCGGTATGCCGCGGCAGCAGCCCGATCACGCTCCCGGTCGCCACGAGCGCGGCCACGGTGGAGTAGTCGTTAATCCGGTGGACGATGTTCAGTTCCCGGCTGGCGACGGCGGCGACGGCGGCGAGCACATCCGCGGGGGAGTAGCCGGCGTGGCTGGTCACCCATGGTTCGCCGACGACGTCGTCCGCCGTCACCGCCCGCTGGCCGGCCAGCCGGTGCCCGGCAGGCAGCGCCACATCCAGCGGCTCGTGCGCGAGCGGGATCACCGCGACGCGTTCCGCCGGCCAGCGCGGGCTGTGGTCCATCCGGTGCGCGAGGACCAGGTCGTAGCGGGCGGTCAGCGCCGGGAAGTCCTGCTGTGCCACGTCCTCGTCGGAGAGCAGGATCCGCGGCTGGCCCGGACCGGTCAGCAGCCGGGCAAGCGGGGCAAACAGCGCCTGGCCGGCGCTGTGGAAGCCGCTGAGCGTCACGGGCGCCACGGGGGAGCCGTGGTACGCGCCGATGGCCGTCCGGGCGTCCGCCATGGCGCTCACGACGGCGGCCCCCGCATCCGCGAGCACCTGCCCGGCCCCGGTCAGCACCAGGTTGCGGCCCTCCTTGCGGGTCAGCGGCACCTCCACCGTCTTCTGCAGGGCGGCGAGCTGCTGGGACACCGCCGAGGGCGTGACGAGGAGGGTTTCGGCGACGGCCTTGACGCTGCCGAGGGCGCCGAGTTCCCGGAGCATCTCCAGCTGGTGGATTTCCATGCCGACCAGTCTAAGCGCAAGCAAAAGCTAAATCGTCGATTGAGAAAAATCCGGTTGTGCTAATGCTTTCCACCCCGGTCTAATAGGGTGAGTTGTCCCACATCACCCGCCTCCGCGGGAGGGTTTCCCCAAAAGTTAGGAAGGCCCATGAAGGCTCTCTACAAGGCCGGCGCCCACGCAGGGTTCGAGCTGGTGGACCGCCCCGAGCCGGAAACCGGCGCGGGCGATGTCAAGATCCGCGTTATGACCACCGGCATCTGCGGCACCGATTTGCACATCCAGTCCTGGGACGCCTGGGCGCAGGGCATCATCAACGCCCCCCTGATCGCCGGCCACGAGTTCTACGGCGAGGTGGTGGAGATCGGCGGGGACGTCCTGGACGTCAAGGTGGGGGACCGCGTCTCCGGCGAGGGCCACATCGTCTGCGGGATCTGCCGCAACTGCCGCGCCGGCCGCAGGCAGATGTGCATCAACACCGTGAGCGTCGGCGTCCAACGCGACGGCGCGTTCGCCGAGTACGTCGTCATCCCCGAGACCAACGTCTGGGTCCACCAGGACCCCTCCGTGACGCCGGAACTTGGCGCCATCTTCGACCCCTTCGGCAACGCCGTCCACACCGCGCTGAGCTTTCCGCTCGTCGGCGAGGACGTGCTGATCACCGGTGCCGGGCCCATCGGGCTGATGGCAATCGCCGTCGCCCGCCATGCCGGAGCCAGGAAGATCGCCATCACCGATGTCTCCGCCCCGCGGCTGGAACTGGCCCGGGAGCTCGGCGTCGACCTCGCGATCGACGTCTCGAAGATGCGCGTCAGGGACGCCCAGCGCGAACTGGGCATGCGCGAGGGATTCGATATCGGCATGGAAATGTCGGGACACCCCACGGCACTGCCTGAGATGATCGACAATATGAACCACGGCGGCCGGATCGCGATGCTGGGACTGCCCAGCCAGTCCATCGATATCAACTGGGGCAAGGTGGTCACGCATATGCTGACCATGAAGGGCATCTACGGCCGTGAAATGTTCGAGACCTGGTACGCCATGAGTGCCATGCTGTCCTCCAACCCGGTACTGCGCGCCAACATCTCCGCCGTCGTCACGGACACGCTGGCCGCCGCGGACTGGGAGAAGGGCTTCGAGATCGCCCGCGCCGGTGTCGGCGGCAAGGTGGTCCTGGACTGGACCGGGTTCTAGAACTTCCCGTTTCCGGACCCCCGCCCGCCGCCGACATCCGGCACACCGCACACATTCAGCTGAGGAGCACAACCCATGTATTCAGCCATCAAGGACCAGTTGCAGTACGAGCTGGACGAAATCCGCAGCGCCGGCCTGTTCAAGACCGAGCGGCACATCGACTCACCCCAGGCCAACCACATCAAGGCCGGCCGGATCGGCGAGTCCGGCGCGGACGTGCTCAACTTCTGCGCCAACAACTATCTGGGCCTCGCGGATCACCCGGAGATCATCGCCGCGGCCAAGTCCGCGATGGACGAGCGCGGCTTCGGCATGGCCAGCGTGCGCTTCATCTGCGGCACCCAGGACCTGCACCTGGCCCTCGAGGCCCGCGTCTCGGCGTTCCTCGGCACCGAGGACACCATCCTGTTCTCCAGCTGCTTCGACGCCAACGGGGGCGTGTTCGAGTCCCTCTTCGGCCCGGAAGACGCCGTCATCTCCGACGCCCTCAACCACGCCTCCATCATCGACGGCATCCGGCTCTGCAAGGCCCAGCGCTTCCGCTACGCCAACCAGGACATGGCGGACCTCGAAGCCAAGCTGATCCAGGCCACCACGCAGGAGAACCCGGCCCGGCGCAAGATCATCGTCACCGACGGCGTCTTCTCGATGGACGGCTTCCTGGCCCCGCTCGAGGCGATCTGCGGGCTCGCCGAGAAGTATGACGCCATGGTCATGGTGGACGACTCCCACGCCGTCGGCT
The DNA here is from genome assembly GCF_035985125.1 of Arthrobacter sp. CG_A4. Lineage (NCBI taxonomy): Bacteria > Bacillati > Actinomycetota > Actinomycetes > Micrococcales > Micrococcaceae > Arthrobacter > Arthrobacter sp. CG_A4. The sequence continues at coordinate 61,581 of NZ_JAXCID010000012.1, forward strand.
TCATGGGCGCCACGGGCGCGGGCACCCCGGAACACGCCGGCGTCGCAGACCGGGTGGACATATACACCGGCACCTTCGGCAAGGCCCTGGGCGGTGCCTCCGGCGGCTACGTCTCCGGCCGCCGCGAAGTGGTGTCCATGCTCCGGCAGAAGGCCCGCCCGTACCTGTTCTCCAACTCGCTGGCTCCGGCCATTGTCGCGGCCACCCTGATGGCCCTGGACCTCGTGGAGAACTCCGGGGAACTGCGCAGTAAACTCTTCGCCAATGCGGAGCTGTTCCGTACCCGGATGACCGAGGAGGGCTTCGAGCTTCTCCCCGGCGAGCATGCGATCGTCCCCGTGATGTTCGGCGACGCCGTCATGGCCGCCAAGGTGGCCGATGCGATGCTGCACAACGGCGTCTTTGTCACGGCCTTCAGCTACCCGGTGGTGCCCAAGGGGGCGGCCCGGATCCGCGTGCAGCTCTCCGCCGCGCACAGCACCGACGACGTCGAGTCCTGCGTCCAGGCGTTCGTGCGCAGCCGCGCCGCCGTCGCTGAAACCGTCGTTGGCTAATCCCTGAGGTCAGGCCCCACGCAAGGGGGTCCGGCGCTGCCTGCCTAATTCTTCGACAGGACGTTCAAAAATTTTCGCGCTCCCGTCAATCTTCGCGACGATCGATCCAAGCCACTGGATTCCAAGAAGGTCGCCGCCAAACTGGACATGACAGACCTGCAGACTTCTCTGGTCAGTGGATAATCCAGGTCGTACATTGAGGGTAATCTCTCGTTTCCAGCCGGGGAGCTACAGTGTTTGTTGGGCGAAACGCGGCTTCTGCCGCGGCATCAGATCGAACTTCCGGTGTCCCTGGGCCGCAGATGGTGTTGTTCCGTGCGCTACCGCCGGCCGGACTCGCAGTCACTGCCTTGGGAACCGTGTGGGCAGGTGGAGTCTCCGGTCACCGGGCGGGCCGACCGGTCCTGCCCGCGTCTGGGTAGTGGTTGTCATCCTGGCCGGGGTCGCGCTCGTTCGGTTTTTCGTCGGGTCGATGGTTTCCGGGTGCTGGTCGGCTTGAGGAAGTGGATAGCTGCCCACCGCAAATTGGCCACGTTCATGGTGCTCGCTGCTGCGTGGGGCGCGGGCATAGCGCTTTTTGTCAGCTGGGGGCGCCCGCTGGATGAGACCCTCGTCAGCGCGGCGGTGTGGGCCTTCTACGCGGCAGTTCTCTGGTACGTGCAGGCCCGCAGCGAACGCAGGACTGCTGCCAAGCTCGACGCGCAGGACGGGGTGCTGGTCTATCTCCGCTACCCGGACTCGCGTGCCGGATCCCTCAGCGGTATCTGGAACATGGGGGTCGTGACGTTCGACGGGACTGCGGGCATGAACTTCCAACCGGCCGTCTACGACACGCTGGAGCCCACCGGGAGACCAACTGCGTTCACAGCCCTTGTAGCGGTGTCCGCCGGGCCCAGGAAGATCGACCGGAAGGAGCAAAAATACCTCACCCATCCGGGATTCCTAGCAATCCGGCTCACCACCGACAAAGGGGACATCGAAGTGGCCGCCCGGCCCGAATCGCTCCGAAGGATTCTCGGCGCCGTTACCGGCTCCCCGGAGGCTAAATGAGCCGGCGTGGGTGTGGCCTACACCGATTCGTCCTGGCCGGAGTCCGCCAAAGTGTCCCCACGGGCATGATCCGCTTCAGACGGGCCGCAGACCAATCAGTTGTGAACCTGGGATGTGTTGTCTGGGAACCGGGCCATGAGTTCCCGAATTCGCGCCCGGCGTCGCCGTTCCCAGACTGGTAACCAGATACCCAGGCCTAGGGGGTTGAGCCGCATTGGAACAGTCTGTCACGTTTGGGTGTCTCGCGGGCTTGGGCTGGCGGGTTCTTGCAGCCTTACCGGGCTCACTCGGGCGTGGGTGTGGGCTTGGTGAGGGTCTTGTGGACGACGCCGATCGAGACTCCCACCGCGGTGGCGATGGTGCAAATGGATTCGCCGCGTGCGCGGCGGGCGAGGATGGCGGCTCGCTTGTCGCCGTCGACGACTGGTCGCCACCCCTGTCATCGCCGCCAACACAGGCGCACCTTCGGCGTTGGCCCCGAATGTGATGACCTGGGTGAGCACCCTGAGGAACCCCGACACCGTGGGGAAGCGTTTGACCAGCTCGGTGCGCCAGTCATCACCTTCGTCGGTGTCAGCGGGAGGAACGTTCTCGCCGACCACCATCAACGCGGCACGTATCTGCTCTCGGGAAACGACTTCTTCGATGGCCTCCCAGACCTGCCCGATCCGCACCTGCTCGCCCCACCCCTCGGCGGCGAACAGCACCCCCACCGCCGCGGCGAGCCGCGCTGACGCCTTCGCCAGCCGCGGGTGCGTGCGGACCTTGTCTTTGTCCGAAGCTCTTCGCGCCTTGTTCAGCAACTCGGTGACCATCAACAGGTCAAGCAACTCCAGGGCGTCATCGACCGACTTACCCTCCAAATGCCGCACCGTAGCCAACAAAGTCGCCACTCGGCGGCCGGGCGGGTGCCGGCGCAGCGTCGAGGCATCCGCCCGCATCCCATACTTCGCCAGCTCATCCAGCCGCTGCTGCGGCAGCATGCCTTCCACGCCCATCCGTGCCAGCCCCAGAGCGGTGACCTCGGCGACCTGGTCCAACGCCTTGATAATCGTCGGACCCGAAGCGCGCGGTGTCACACCTTTACGCCACCGCTCGAGGTCCGAGACCCGCGACCCGTGCGGGATCTCCAACAACTGCTCCAGGACATATCGCTGGCTGCTGGTCACCAACGCCTCCAAATCGCCCCATAACCGTTCGGCGGCCTCTTGGCGGAGCCGGGCGATCAGACGCGCCAATGTGCTGACCCCGGGAAGCAGTACCTTGCGACGCCGCAACCAGCCCAACGCGTCGGCGAAGATCGCCTTCGGCCCGTCACCCGACGTCCACGCCAGCGCCGACACCCACGCAACGAAGTCCGCTTCCACGACCGTGAAGTCCACCCACCCGTACACGCGACGGATGAGCCGCTGATGCTAGAATGACGTCGTACGCCGCCTCGTGTACTCGTCCACGCGGGACGAATCATCAACACCCAGCTGCTCAGCGACGAAGTCCAGCACCACGACAGGCACATCCACCGGGTCCTCCAGGAACGTCCCGAGCCAGCGGACCGTCACCAACTGCAACGCGAACCCGAGCTGAGAATGCCCACCACGCCGGACACCGACCAAGGCCCGGTCCTCGTCGTCCAGGAAGAACACGCGTTCCAGATCCGCCCACGACGGCGCACCAGTAAACCGCCCGTACGCAGCGACCTCATCATCATTTAGAAACTCCACCGGCATCTAACGAACCTACGCCCCCCGCCGGAACGCAAAACGACCTCCATCGGAACGACCAATCACGCCAACTCACGCCCGACAGCCATCTAAACGTACTGACCGTTCCAATGCGGCTCAACCCCCGACCCTGACGAAACGGACAAGGACTACCTGCCGGAGGAGTCGGGAAGCGTTTATGGCCGGGTCTGCGTGAACTGCGGCTTCGATGAGTCGGTGACGTTGTTCGAGGCGATCAACAATTTGGTCTTCGACCCGTTGCCCGCTGATTTCCTCCCCGCAACCCGCTGTACGAAATGCACAGTCGTCTTCGGGCCTGACGGCGAACTCGACCGGGACCGCACGGAGGTTTGGGAGGCGCATGAAGCACGGCTCCGTGCCCAGGAACTTGGTGCCCCCGCTATACATCACATGACTAGCCACAATGAAAACGGAACTCAGATTACGACAAGGGCCGACAAAAATCGTGCTTGCCGTACTCTGTGTTCCGTTTTCTCAAGCGTCCCGGAAATCGGCGGCGGGAGTTTGTGCCCGCATCTTGAGACAGTTGTGACGGGCGTGCGGACGAGATCAGTGGGCGGCGAAGGAGCGCGCGAAGTGATGGACGAGTCGACGGGCTCGCGCCTCGGGGTCGGCCGTCGTGAGGCCGGCAGCTCCGGCGTTGGCCTCGATCAGCAGCACGACGTCATCCCAGCTCACGTCCGTTGATGCCTTTCCGTCGCGCTGTGCCCGACCGATAATGCGTTCCACCTGCGCACTGACAGCAGCTTTCTCGACGTCGAAGGAAGCTCCCTGCAAAAATGACCTCACGACAAGATCCGCGCAGACGCCGTCGTGTGCTTGTTGCACGCAAGTCTCCTCTAGAAGGGTCAAGAGAGCAGACCAAGCGTCCTCAGCGTCGGCGGCCGCGTCCACCGCGCTCATCCACCATCCCAGCTGCCGGGCGAAGACTGCATCCATCAGCGATTCTCTCGACGGAAACCGGCGAGAAAGAGTGGCGGCTCCAACGCCCGCGCGTCTAGCGATCTCCGACATTGGCGTCGTGACACCACTGATCGCGTACAACTGCTCAGCTGCGTCGACGATACGGTCGCGGTTGTCCCGCGCGTCAGCTCGCAAAGTCATGACCCCAGCCTACACATCTGGAAGACCTCAACCACTTGGTGGTAGCGTCGACTAAGTGGAAGAACTCTTTCATTTATCTTTCTCACTTTGGAGCCCTGATGCGCGCAGCACAAATTACCCGATTCGGCGACTGGGAAACTATACAGGTTGCCGACGTGCCTATCCCGGCGCCGCGAGCGGGCGAAGTGCTCGTGCGAGTAGCCGCGTCGAGTGTTAACTCAGTCGACATCACGCACCGTCAGGGTCGGCTCCGGCTGCTCGCTGGACGCCGCATGCCACAGGGGCTAGGAATCGATCTGGTCGGTAGTGTCGAAAGTGTCAGGGGCGCGGCCACGGGTTTCGCACCGGGCCAACGCGTCTGGGGCATCCGAGCCGGCGCCTCAGGGATGCGAAACCCCGCGGGCCTGGCAGCTGACTACTGCGTTATCGAGGCACGCCATCTCGCTCCCGCTCCCGAATCGCTCGATAACGTAGACGCCGCAAGTCTGGTTACAGGTGGATACACCGCGTTGAGAGCATTGAGGGACGTCGCACGCCTCCAGCCGGGCGAGCGGGTCTTGGTGCGCGGAGGCACGGGCGGCGTCGGAAACGCGGTAGTCCAGATCGCGGCTGCTCTCGGCGCTCGCGTGGCCGTACTTGCCTCGCCATCGAGCGGTGACCTCGTCAGCTCGCTCGGCGCTACCGAGTTTTTTGACTACACCACCGCTACGCCGGCCTCAGTCGGGAAGGCGGACGTGATCGTGGACACCGTCGGAACTGATCTGCTCGCCTGGCGGCGGACGCTGGCAGCAGACGGGCGAATGGTAACCGTCGCGTTCGATTCGCTCGCCGGCATCGCTGCAATCGGAAGGTCCAGAGTCTACGGTTCGGCACGCATCCGCACGTTCGCCGGGGAGCCACCCGCCGGTGCACTCGCGACACTGACGCAGTTCGTGGACAAGCACCACATCCGTGGCTTGGTCCACAACACCTACCCGCTCAATGACATCGCAGAGGCGCACCGCGCGTTCGCCGCCGGCGGCGTGCGCGGCAAAATTGCCATCAGAATCGCTGAATGATGTCACCGGCTCGCCAAGGTAGCGTGGCGGGGTCATCACGTGAAGTGCCGTCGGGACCTATCTAACCGTCCAAGACCGATTTACTGCTGTCAGCGGCCAGCGCGGTCGCAATCACGCTCGCGCGCGCGAGGACATCCAGCTGCGACTCGTTGTACAACTCCACTGCGGTCTCGAGGAGAGCCTTCTGCGAGACCCGCGAACCCTTCGGCAGGTGCGCCGCCGGGTCGGCGAGCCACCGGTAGTCGCTGAGGTGTTGAGCGAGTTGAGGGGCGAGCTCCTCGGCGAGTCGTTGCCGGGTGGAATCATCAGCGTCCGGGGGCAGCGCATCGAATTCAACGCCTGCATCTTGTGTCTCTGCCTCGACCATCTTCTTCAGGTCGGCCATCGCCGACTCGTCGTACAGCTGCGAGAAAACGAGCATGAGGGAACGCTCCGGCTTGGACAGCCGGCTTGCGAGGTGCTCGAAGCCCGACGGCACATCGGTGGCCGTGGTCCCGTCCAGGATCGCCCGGATCTCGGCGCGGGCACGCTTGAGCCGTTCTATGCCAGCGGTCAGGTTAGCGTCGACGGCCGTCAGGGCCACTGCCGGTGATTCTTCGCCGAAACCCATCGACTCGATTTGCGCGAGGGGCACATCGAGGTCGCGAAGTCGACGGATCTGGAGCAGCCTCACCAGATGGCGGGCTCCGTACTGCTTGTACCCGTTGGATGTCCGCTCGGGCTGTTCGAGCATCCCGGACTGGTGGTAATGACGGACCGTGTTCACCGTTGTGCCGGCGAGTTCTGCCACCTCGCGCGTGCTCCACGTCATCACAGACTCCATTCGATCACCAGCGGCCGGCAGCGTCAGCTGCGCTCGTCATCACCATTGAAAACTATGTTCCCGCCACAGGGTCAAGAACTGCCCGTGTCATCGAGTTCGCTTGACCGTGTGGCGAGAACACGGTCTTTGCTAAAGCTATCTCACGCGGCGGCCGAACGGCCGTGCCGGATCGGGATCCCTCAGAAAGGTTCAACATGGACACCCCCTACGAATGGCTTCGGAGCTTGATTGAGCACGTTCCTGACATCCTCCACCCCTTGATCGTCGCTCTCGCCGGCGCGATCCCCTATATCGAGGGCGAGGGCGCAGCCGCCTTCGGCATCATCGCCGGTATCAACCCCGTGGTCGCCGCGGTCGCGGGCGCGACCGGCAACATCCTGTGCGTCTTCGGTGTCGTCTTCTTGGGGTCCCGCATCCGTGAACGCGTCGTAGCGCGGCGTGCCGCGAAGCCCGTATTCGTTGCTGCCGGCGGGCATGAGCTGCCCGCAGCCGCGCCTGAAGCGCACGACGCGAAGCCGACCGGACGCTCGAAGGGCCGTGCGCGGCTCCGTCGCTGGACGGTCCGGTTCGGAGTTCCCGGCGCGAGCATCCTCGCCCCACTCGCTCTCCCTACAATGCTGACCGCGGCTTTTTTCGTCAGCACAGGCGTCTCCAAGGGGTGGGTCATGCTGTGGCAGATCGTCGCAATCGTGCTGTGGACGAGCGTCATCGCGGTCGCAGCGTCCGGCGTCCTCGGACTCCTGGGCTGGTGAGCATCAGGCCGGAACGGTGCTCCGCTCAGCTGGGAGAGACCCCACCCGGCTCACGCCCTGCGCTTGTCCCGGCAAAGAATGACCACGACCACGATCACTGCGGCTGCTCCGATGAACGGCGCGGCCAGCCCGGCGTAGGGCACGTTGGAAGAGAAGGTTGAGAAGTCCCATAGTCTGTGCAAGATCATCGCCGGCACCAGTGAACCGCTGAAGCGACGTGCCAGGTAATACACAGATCCCAGGCCGAACTGGATGACTACCTGAGGGATCGCTAGCGCGCCGATACCGAAGAACGCATTCGGCAAGGTGCAGCAAGGAAAACAGGAGGGTGGAGATGAACCAGACACCCGTCTCACCAAATTTCGAGCGCAGAGCGACGAGGAGCTGACCGCGCGCAATCACCTCTTCGTTGAACCCCACGAGTACGCTGCCGATCACCAGGTAGAGCCACATCGTCGGAGTCACCGTGGAATGGTCACCGAAGACCATGTTGAGGATGGCGACGACGGCCATCAGCGCTGGGAGCAGGATGGCTGATTCGGAATTCGCCGCTTATCGAGAAGCGACGGACGCCACCATCCGAACACGGACACGACGATCAGGACGACGACAAGACCGCCGGATAGTGGCGCTACGTACCAGGCCGGGAGGGTGTCTTCGCTTTCGCCTACCCGCGAATAGTCGATTCCGTTGAGTATCCAGATCGTGTAGAAGACCGCAAGGTACGCAAGGAATGCGGATATCCCGAGCCAGACCCTGGGACGTAGGCGCGGAGATGACGAGCCGAGAGGTTTGTTCATGTGGACAGGGTTTCCTCCACGCGACCGATATCCAGGGGTTGCCTCCAACGTTGACAGTGTCCGTGACAGGTGACCCGCTCACTCCGCATCAGGGCGGCATCAGCCTCGCCGAAACGCTGGGTGGAAGCTTGCAGACCGTTGAGGGGGCGCAGCACGGATCACTAATCACGGGACTCGAGCGTATCGACTCCGTCGTTGTCGCTTACCGTGTCGAAGTCAAGACTCCGCCTGCTGGTGGATCGTGTCGAATGTGACCCGGACCGGTCTCGAACGGCCGCGCGAGAAATGCCGGAACGCGAAGTCGTTGTCGGAGAGGACTCGTTCGACCCAAGGGTCCCGTTTCGGCGAAGAAGGCTGCGGTGCGTCCGCTGAATCCGTGTCGCGGATCAGTCGACGAGGAAGACGACCCTGTTCGTCGACCGCACACCGCCGCCGGCGACCCAAGGTCCGAGGTCGGTCCATGGCCTCTGGTCGAGGTCTCCGATCGTGTGGTGGCCGGAGTGGACTTCGGCTGCCAAGTAGTCCATTTCGGAACCGAGCCCATTTTGACTACCGAGGAAGAAGGTCGAGATCGATCTGTCGAAGTTCGTCGGGCCAGCGACAAACGCGCCGAACGGGAAGTGCTCGTCGTGACCGGCGGCATGGCCGAGCGCAATGACCGTACCTCCCCGCGCGAGCAAGGAATACGCGGCGACGAGATGCGGTCCGCCCACGACGTCCAACGCCGCGAAGACCGGCGACGATACTGTGTCCATCGTCGCGTGCACCTCTGCCGCTCCGAGCTGCCTGATTCGTTCGTGGGCCACCTGGTCGCGCGCGATCGCGACGACGTGCGCCCCGGATCTGGCGGCCAGCTGAACGGCGGCCGTTCCCACGGCACTGTTGGCACCCACCACGAGCAGACGCCGCCCGAGCAAAGAACCGAGCCGTCGAAGCGCCCGGAGAGCGCTGGTGACCGGGACCGGGATCGCGCTCATCAGCGCCGGGTCTGCGCCGTTCGGTGTCACGGCGATCGTCGCTGTCGGAACACTCCGCCTCTGAGCCCAGCCGCCATGGCTGCCGAGGAAGATCACGGACTGACCTTCCTCGGGCCCGCTCCCGTTCGGCGCGCGACGAAACACGGTCCCGGCGCCGTCCCAGCCTGGGACTGATCCGGGTTCCGCCGTGGCGAGCGCTGCGAGATCTCCCGGGTTCGGAGCGAATGCCCGCACCTGAAGGAGAGCTTCATCTTCACGTTGGAGCGGATCGGGCAGTTCGCGAAAGGAAAGTCCCGCGTGGCTTGTCTGGTCGGCTACCCATGCACGCATTGTGTGTGTTTCTTCCTGTTGGTCCGATTCAATAGTCGTGTTGCTCGGAACTTGGTCAAGCGTCATGCCTGCGCCGCCTGAGGATTCCATCGACGAGCAGGACCACCAAGCCAACCGCGCCTGCAGGCCGGCCAAGCAGGATGAGCCCGCCGGCCCCGATATTCGCATCGTTGGCGAAAGGATCGGTGATGGCCCACGCACCGGCGAGCATCAGGAAGCCGACGGCGAGAAGAATCGTTCCAGTCACTCTGAGCATGTCGTCTCGATTCTACTGGGTGGTATTTCAGGACGGCCTGATCGGCTCATCGGTTGCAGGCTCGAGATAGAACCGCGCCCAGGACACCAGGCCGTTCGAATCGGTGCGCCAGATTACGGGGCCTACGATTCCTGCCGAAGTGCCGTCGGCCGCGGTGCCGTCCATCTCCCACTCCGACCAGACTTCGTCGCCATTGATCGCGCGACGAAGAACTCGCGCCGTCAGATTTGGGAATCGGCTGAGTATCGCGGTCCAGTTACGCAGCACGGTTGCGCGACCCTCGAAATTCCTAGACGGGTGATGAGGGGTTTCGGAAACATAGTCGGCGGAGAAGCACGCTGCGATGCTGTTGGCGTCATGGGAGTTGATCGCTGCCTCGAGCTTGGTGAGCGCATTTAGGTCTGTCATTTTCGCCAGCTTTCGTTGGGGGTGATTTCGTTGCCATTCGCGCCATTCGCGCCATTCGCGCCATTCGCGCTTTTCGAGCAGCGCGGTCTCAGTCGCCGTTGGGCGCAAGGACTCCGGTTCGGGCAGGAGTTATCGGGTCGGTGAAGTTGGGGTCTTCCCGGTCCCCCTTGCGCCCTAGCGGAGCCCAATGCTCGAACGTTTTCTCTTCCAGCGGCATGGGCTTCGCGTCGATGACCATCGAGGCGGGCCGATCGGCGTCGCCAAGAAGGAAGTCGCGAACGGGTCGATCGACGTCCGCGGTGCCGTAGGGGAAGACTCCGTGCACGCCTTCATTGTCGATAGCAATCAAGCTTGTATTCGGGAGAGTGTTCCCGAGAGCTTGCCCTCCCTCCCACGGCGCGAGCGGGTCTAGCTCACTTTGCAGGACGATCGTCTCAGGAAAGGCTCCGGTAGCTTCGGGCATCTCAACGTCTGTCGGCCAGAAGGCACACTCCGGCGGGGCATCGAGGCGTTGGAGTTGCGCCGTGAACGGCGCTAGCTCCGTCATCTGAGCGTTGTACCCATCCCAATGCGCCTGACCCTGTGTCCACTCGCCATCGGCGCAGCGGAGGAAGTCATCGGCGCTCGAGTAACTTGCCTGGACAAGTCCGTCAGACTGCGCCGGAGCGGGCGCGTAGATGGGGAACTGCGTGAACGCGGCTTCCCTCGCTTCATCCGGAAGGCCAAGGCTGTTGATGACGCGGGTAGCCCGCTCGATGTGATCACCCGTACCGTCTGACTCGCCCTCCACGATCAGTTGCTGGATCACGCTCCCGACGAATTCAGAGGAGACGGGCTTGGCCTGCAAAGTGGCCGCGCCGGTCGAAGCCCAGACGAGGTACGCGGCGTCCTCCATCTCGGGTGAGCCGGTCGCCGCGAAGTAGCGGTCCCAGATAGCCTCAGGCTCATCCCCCAGGCCGAACGTGGCGTCATTCCGGGCGAGCCAATTCATCATCAGCAGCCTGAGCTGCCGGTCGATGGCCACGTACTGGCCCTTCCAGCTCTTCTCGTACGTGGCACTCGTCCCATCGATTGCCGAGTCAAGCACCATACGTTCGATGTTGTCAGGGAAGAGTTTCCCGAACCACGATCCAAGCCACGTCCCGTAGGAGTAACCGAGGTAGGAGACCTTGTCAAGACCAAGCAGATGCCGCATGAAGTCCATGTCGTACGCGACTTGTTCCGTCGTCATCGTGGCAAAATCGGGGTCGTCCGAACACGTTTCACCGATGGCCCGCGGTTGGGCTGCCGGCCCGCCGCTGGGGTCGTATTCGTAGTCGCAAGCCAGTGTGCTCGACAAGCCGAGGCCACGCTGGTCGAAGCTCAGGAAGTTCGTCGATGAACGAAGCTCAGGCACGCGATACTGTGTCGTCGAGCTGAACGACAGCGAGGGAAACGGGCCGCCGGCGTGCACGAAGAGCGTCTCCGCTTCGGGGTCGGACACGTCGAGGTTCTGCGCAAAGGAAATGCGCACGTCCCAGGTGTCTGCCGGGTCTGGGTCGAGCCAGTCCTTCGGCACCTCGATGGTCGCGCACTTCACGTTCGCTGCGTCATCGCCAGGTAACAGTTCCGCTGGGCCGAAGTCGCACGACTCCCACACCAGCTCCTGATCCGCTAGAGATCCGGCGAGCTCAGCAACGTCAGGCATACCGGAGCCGTCGGGTTTCGTTGCGTTCCAGAGAACAGCGGATCCCGCAATGGCCGCAACTGCCAGCATGGCCACACCCGGGATCAGAAATCTCTTCCGGCGCATCAAGAGCGGCGCGCCGGTCACAATCGCTTCGTCAGGCCTGGCCGATCCATCTGTGGTCGAGGGCACAATGACTCTCCTTTTTGCTTGGGGCCGTCAGAGCGGCTCTTCGCTTGAGTTCACACCGTGTTGCAAGCACAAGGTCAAGTGCGGGTCGACCGGCCTCGACCATGCGGGCGGTATCGCACCGCTTGGAGGGCCCGAGCATCCGGCCGATTTGGCAATCGCTGTCAGCTCAAAATCACCACGACTTTGCCTGCGCCACCCGAGGCGAGCTCGTGCGCCTGACTCATGGATGCGAGCGGCAATACGTGGCCCACACGAGGAAAATAGAGTCCACGCCTGCCGAGCTCGGCAGTCTGTTCAAGGAGTGCAAAGTCGTTCTCAGCGTTCACAATAACGACTCCTAGCCGCGCAGCTTCCCCCGTGCCCACGACTGACACGACGCTGGACTTGTCGCCGACAATGTCCACAAGATCGACCAGGGCCCGCGATGGTGCAGCATGCAAGGCCGCGAATTCTCCCTCCGGCGCCAACGCAGCGACGCGTTCGGCCAGACCGGGCCCATAGGTCGTCGCAGCAGCTCCGAGATCGGCGAGGTGCTGATGGTTCGCGGGGCTCGCCGCACCGATTACTGTGGCTCCAGCGGCAATCGCCAGCACAACGGGCTCATCGGACTCAGCAACAAGCGGTCCCTCAGCGCACACGACCACTGTCGATCAGGAGTTGCGCACCTACGCGGGATATTCTTGCGGAAGTAGCTCGCCCATACGCTTCAACGTGCGCAGCTGCGCCGGGTTGTAAACCTCGGCCAAGGCTTGCGCGACCGTGGATTCTGCGGACTGCTCGCCATGCGTGGAGTGCGTCAGCGCATCAGATAGCTGGGGGTGCTTCTCGCGCTGTGCAAGCACAACCGGCACCATTCTGGCGGCGAGTGCGTCGATAGTTGCATCATTCGCGTCTGCGGGAATGCGCTCGAACTCGTCGTCGACGTCACTGCGCTCGGCCACAGCGTGACTGAGGGCTTCGAGGGCTGACTCGTCAAAAACCGTCGAGTAGACCGAAAGCATCGACCTTTGCGACTCCGAAATCTCCCCCGATACTGCAGCGAAGCCGGGAGGTATGTCTGCAGCCGCACCATGCTCCAGAATCGTCGCCAGCTCCGCTCGCACCGCAGCCAGGCGCTCCATCGTGGCAGCCAACTCGGCGTCGAGAGCACGGATCTCGTCCGCCGGATCCCCGCCCGGCCGGTCCATGCCCGCCACCTGCGCCAGAGAGAACCCTAGGTCGCCGAGCCGCTTGATCTGCAGGAGCCGGATGAGGTGCGGAACACCGTATTGCTTGTATCCGTTGGCCGCGCGATCCGGCAGATCGAGCAACTCGACCCTGTGATAGTGCCGCACGGCGTTGACCGTGGTGTTCGCCAGGCCGGCCAGTTGCTGAGTACTCCACGCCATTTTGCCCCCCTTCTGCCTTTGCACTATCGCACTATCGTGCGAGCGCGGCCAGTTCGGCGAGCTGAGGCAAGATGACGTAGATCAATGTGATCGCCTCGTAGAGCGCGCCGATGACCAGCAGAACAAAAGCAGGCAGGATCAGCCAGGCGAACTGCTGAAGTCCGCGCAGGTAGCCCCGGCGTCGGTTCGGAGCACCTACGGTCCGCGGAAAGATCCAGGAGCGACCAAACACGTACGCACCGAGTGTGAGGAGGACGTAGGCCTCAATCTCGATAAGCACCGTCACGAGATGGGGAAGCATCACTACCCAGTTTTCCGACCCGTTCGCGGAAAGGGTCACGCCGATCTCGGCTGCTTTATAACCGAAGTACGCAATGCCGGCAAACGGCACAACAAGGGAGGGGAAAACGATCACGGCGCCGACCTGCACTGCATTGTTGATGAGAATACCCAGCGCGAAGATCCAGACATTGCTGAGGAGCGACATGACTTTCTCAAGCGTGCCGTCGTCTTCCATCCCGCTCACCTGCGCGGTGCCCAGGTCAGGGAGAAGCATCCCGACAATGAAACCCGCGACGACCAGCCCGAAGAGCAAGACGTTCAAGAGGAGAAAAGGCCGGCGGTTTTCGCGAATGATTTGAAAAGGCCTGACAAAGAAGTAGGCGCGTGATTTGGCCGTTCGTGTCTCTAGATGTGTAGTCATGGGTACCATTCAAAACTATGTTCCAGGGACAGAGTCAAGGGCGAATATTTGTGGCCCGGCACTTGGCAAGCAAGGGGGCGTCTTTTCCCACGACGGTCGCCACGACGATATCGAGAAGACGCGCGCTGCAATCCAATTTTGGATCGAAGCAATGTCCTACGGCGATACCTCGTAAAGCCCTTGAGATGTGCGCCATCTAGAAACGGGGCACGAGGAACATCGGAACGAAAAGTCACGCTAACGCCCTCGGCCGGGTCCGATGAGTGAGTTCTGGTGCGTCCAGTGGAGACGTGGTGATCAGTGATTGGCGATTGGCCGTAAGTTGTGGTCGTGCTTGTTGACTTCGGGGTCTGAGTAGTAACGGAACGAGATTGTGTGATTAGGGGCGCTTGCGAAAACGGAGCTCAGATGACGGTAAGCACGATTCTAGGCGGGCCCTTGGCGTTCCTTTGTGACGAGCGATTCTGGGTCGCTCGTGCTTTCCGTCTTGGACAGGTCCGGGAACGTTTGCGCGACTGACCCCTTAGCGCCAATTACGACATAAGTCCTCCTCGACCCCCGAACCCGCCAGCCCAAGCCCGCGAGACACCCAAACGTGACTGACCGTTCCAATGCGGCTCAACCCCCGCCTACGAAAAGTACTGCGCAGACCACCCCGAACCAGGGATGCTCGGGGTTGTCGAAAATCAGGAAGAGCGCCAGCGCCGTGAAGAGGCCAAACACCAGCGGTGCAACCCATACCGTGTGCCGATCGCGGATGAGAATCCAGATCAGCTCGGCTTCCCATTGTTCAGCGGATGCCTGCTCCGGCAGTTGCCCAGTTGAAATGGCCTTGTTGATGTTTGCTGCAGTCGGCGACCCGGGCGGGAGCTTGCGCTCCTTCGCTTGAACGCGGCGGCCGAACCACAGAACGAAGATTCCGACGACCACACCGAAAGCGCTGGTCAAGGCGATATCCTCTGCCACGACCTCCTTGCCCTGGAGGAGTCGCATGCCCAGCTGGATGGCAGCCCACCCAACTGCGACCACGAGCGCGATCAGCCATAGAGGGGTGCGCCGCAGCAATTCCTGCCAGCGGGCCCTCGGGCTTTCGGTCATGACTCCTCCTCGGCAGTCATAGCATCTGGGAATCGAAGATCAGTCGGACCACCACGAACAAGTTTGGTCCGCACTCCACTCGTTTACTATTGCGGCCACCCTAACCCGTTGACACCGCAGGGCCTAGGAAATGCCGGTCACCCACGTCCTTTCGGCGTTGGACCACCAGAACCGGCTTGACCAGTGCCGTTCGCCCGGGCGCAGGTCCCGGCGCTGCCAACGGCGCTGCCAAGGGCGCGGCCTGACGGGGACAGCCTGACGGCGTCGTCTGCAAGGATGGAACCATGTCAGCTAATTACGATGTGGTGATTGTCGGCGGCGGTATCGCCGGCCTCTCCCTGGCCTCAGCCCTTGCCGGACAATGCAGCGTCGCACTGGTGGAAGCCGAGCAGACCTTGGCGTACCACACCTCCGCGCGCTCGGCCCGGCAGCTGATCCCCAGCTACGGCCCCGCCGTCGTCCAGGAACTCACGCTCCGCACCCTCGAACTCATCGCCGGCCAGGACGCCATCCGGCCGGAACCGGTGCTTTCGCCCCGCAGCTTCATGCTGATCGGCGATGACGAAACCGTCCGTGGGAAGGCCAGCGGCCACATGCGCCGGATCACCCACGCCGAGGCCCTCAAGCTCTGCCCGGCCCTGGTTCCGGACTCCTTCAGCGCCGCCGGGCTGGACACCGGCTCCTTCGCCTGCAACGCGCCCGTGCTGCTCGAGGACCACCGCCGGCGGGCCGAGGCCGGTGGCGTGGACATCATCACCGGCGCCCGGGTCCACTCGGCCCAGCGCCTGGGCTCCGGCTGGCAGCTCGGCGCCGGGCAGGAAGGCTTCGGAGCCGGCGTCGTCGTCAATGCGGCCGGCGCCTGGGCGGACGAACTCGCCGTCCTCAGCGGCGTCGAGAAGGTCCAGCTGCAGCCGTACCGGCGCACCGCGGCGATTGTCGACGTCGGGCATCCCCTCCCGGAGCGCAGCCCCATGGTTGCGGCCGCCGACGACAGCTTCTATTTCCGGCGCGACGGCGGGCAGGTCCTGATCTCGCCGTCGGAGTCCGTGCCGAGCGGCCCGGAAGACGCGCAGCCGTACCCGGGCGACGTCGAGGCGCTGGTCGCCCGGCTCAACGCCCTCACCACGCTGGGCATCCGCGGCGTCCGCACGGCCTGGACGGGGCTACGGACGGAGGCGGCCGACGGCGTTCCCGTGGTGGGGTTCGACGCCGAAGCCCCAGGCTTCTTCTGGCTCGCCGGCCAGGGCGGCTACGGTTTCCAGACCTCCTCCGCCATCGCCGAACTGGCCGCGGGACTGATCCTCGCCGGGCAGGGCCCGGCCGGAACCGGCGCACCCGCCGCCGCTATTCCGGCATCCCGGACGGCCGAGGCGCTGGCGGCAACCCGCTGGTCCATCCGGCGCTGAAGAATGAACCCATGAGCACCCTGATTACCAACATTGCCGAGCTGATGACCCAGGACACCGAACACCGCGTCCTCAAAAACGCGGCCGTGGTGATCGAGGGGGAGCGGATCGGCTGGATCGGCGCCGCGGCCGGGGCGCCAGCGGCGGACGAGGCAGTCGACGCCGGCGGACGTGCCGTCCTGCCGGGCTGGGTCGATTCCCACACCCACCTGATCTTCGCCGGGGACCGGACCGCCGAGTTCGAGGCCCGGATGGCGGGGGAGAGCTACAGCGCCGGCGGGATCGCCGTGACCACCGGCGCCACCCGGAGCACCAGCGACTTCGACCTCACCCGGCTGGCGATGGGACGGGTGGCCGAGGCCGTGTCCCAGGGCACCACCTATCTTGAGACAAAGACCGGCTACGGCCTGGACGTGGAGAACGAGGCGCGCAGCGCCCGGATCGCCTCCACCGTCGCGGACGAGGTCACCTACCTCGGCGCCCACCTGGTGCCCGCCGGGATGGATTCCGACGAGTACACGGAGCTCGTCTGCGGGCCCATGCTCTCCGCCGTCCGGCCGTTTGTCCGCTGGGCCGACGTCTTCTGCGAACGGGGCGCCTTCACCGAGGACCAGTCGCGGCGTGTGCTCCAGGCCTGCAAAGACGCCGGGCTGGGGCTCCGCGTGCACGGCAACCAGCTCGGCGAAGGCCCCGGCGTGCAGCTCGCCGTGGAATTCGGCGCCGCCAGCGTGGACCACCTGAACTACCTCTCCGCCGCCGACGTCGACGCCCTCGCGGCGAGCTGGTCCGGCTGGGAGCCCGGCTCCGGGGATGGCCCGCGAGGCGCCCGGCGCGGCACGGTGGCAACATGCCTGCCGGCCTGCGATCTCTCCACCCGCCAGCCGCTGGCCCCGGGCCGGGAACTGCTCGACGCCGGGGTGCAGCTCGCGCTGGCCACCAACTGCAACCCGGGCACCTCCTACACGAGCTCCATGGCGTTCTGCGTCACCACAGCGGTGCTGCAGATGCGGCTCAGCGTCCACGAGGCCGTCCGGGCGGCGACCTACGGCGGTGCGCTGGCGCTCGGACGCGAGTCAGGGAACGACGTCGACGGCGAACGCGCGGTCGGCTCGATCGCCGTCGGACACCGCGCGGACCTGCACCTGCTCAACGCGCCGTCCGCCACCCACCTGGCCTACCGGCCGGGCATTCCGCTGACCCATGCCGTCTGGCGCGCCGGCGTCCGCGCCCGCTGACGCAGCGCGCGCGTAGGGGGACCAAGATCTATCCTGCGATGAGCTCCTTGACCGGCCCTTCGTGCAAGGCCAGGTACACATCGTCTCGGATCCGATTGGCCTGTGGATCTGTCATGGTCCGGGCGAGAGGGCGCAGCACCAGACGGATCAGCGCGTTGGCCTGTCCGGCGCAGATGCGGAGTCGTTCCTGCGCTGCCGGAGGAAGCCCGCCATAGGACGTCAGGGCCAGGAGCTCGACGCATTCCAGGTCTTCGGCTCTTCGGCCCAATGCAGTCCGCACCCGGTCTCCGAGCACTTCGGCATCCATATCGGCGGGAACCACGATGGAGATGTCCCGGCGGATGGAGGGCAGCTGGGAGACCGGTTTCCATCGGGACAGGTCCAACAGCTGCTGTTCGATTCTCTGGTCCGTAGACCGAAGCAACCTGATGTCGGGGATGCCTTTGCGGAGCATCAGGGCCCGGTCCAGACCCATCCCCAGAGCCAGTCCCGACCACTTTGCGGAATCCAGTCCAGCGTCGGAGAACAGGTGCGGCGCCATGAGCCCGCATTCTGCGAGTTCCAGCCATTCCCCGTCCATAAGGACATCGACCTGCAAACCGTCTCTGGTGTAGGGGTGAAGTGCCGGAACTGCCCGCCATTGCGCCCCCGGAAGCACCGCCTGCACCAGGGATGCGATCATTTCCTGCAGGTTGCCGGAGTCAAGTTGATCCCGCGAGCTGACGCGCCACAGGTCCACCTGGTGGGGAGTTCCCACATGGGTGCGGTCGATGGAATCGCGCCGGTAGACCAGGCCGGGGATGGCCCAGAGCTCGTCCATGGAGTCGTCGGCATCCAGTGCCCGCAGCAGCGACGGGATGGACGCCGACGTGTGGCTTCGCAGCATGACTGTTGGGCTGACGTAGCGGGAGTATCTTTGATCCCGCGTAACGTCGGATTCGTTGAACCCCAGGCGGTCGTAGTTGTCGATCACACTGACCAGGGGGCTGTGCCGAACGATTCGTGCCGGCACGCCCCATTGGTTGCAGAGGGTGTCGATAACGCCCTGTAAGAGGGCCTGCATTGCATGGGGTTGATCGTCCGGATTTGAGAGGTCACGGATGGTCAAAGCGTCATGGAGTTCGGAGGGACTGAGATACGTGGGCATTGTTGGTCCTTATGTTCGGATGTGAGTGAAGGTTTCCTCCCCCGACTCACATCCGGCGCCAGGACCTAGGCGCGCGCCTGAGAGCCCTCGCGACCGGAGACCGGTCGGGGGCACATAAATCGACGCGTAGGGAGCATGGGGCGATTCTACCCCAATGCGCTGCCAGCCGGGCTTTGTGCCAGCATCAGCACCCCCATGCCGCCGAGGAACGTGGTGGTGTGGAACCTCGCGCGGACCTGCACCTGCTCAACGGGCCGTCCGCCACCCACCTGGTCTACCGGCCGGGCATTCCGCAGACCCACGAAGTCTGGCGCGCGGCGGTCCGCGCCGACGCAGCACGTGCGCTCCAGGGAGCAGCCAGCGGCTTAGAAAAACATCGGCGGGGCGTCCAGTACCGTTTCATCGACGAGCCGGGCTTCCCACTGGCTGAACGGCTTGTCCAGCTCATACTTGCCCAACCCGGTGCGGTGCAGGGTCCGGACCGCTGCGTTCTCCGGGTTGTTGAGGGACTCGAAGTACTCAACGGACCAGTGGAACCAGCGCATGCAGAACAACCGCATGGTCAACCCGTGCGTTACGAACAGCGCGTTCGGGGCATAGCTCGGCTTGGACCAGTGCCGGTACAGGGTTTCCATGAACGAGGAGATCCTGTCGTACACATCGGAGCCGGATTCTCCCTCCCGGAAGCGATAGAAGAAATGTCCGTAGGCGTTGCGGAGCTCCTTCTGGTCCTCGATGTCGCCGGCGATCTGAAAGTTCGCCCAGTCCTGCTCCCGAAGCCGCGGCTCCTCGATGACCCGCTCGATCAGCGGACCGAGGTTGAGCGCCTCGAGGGTCTGATAGGCCCGGAGATAGGGGGAAACGTAGACGCAGACCGGACGCCCGTCCAGCAGCCGCCGGACCTGCTCACCGGCGGCGCGGGCCTGCTCGAGGCCCAGCCCGGTCAGCGGAATCCGGTAGTCGGGTACCCGGTTGTAGATCGTGGTGTCGGCGTTGGCGGCGGACTGGCCATGCCGGATCATGATGATTTTCCCGGGCGCACTCATAAACCCCAAGCATAGGCCGCAAGTACAGGCAAGATAGGAACATGTTGGTTCCCTCCCGCCGTCGGCTGCGGATCGAAGTCTGGATTGTCCTGGGTCTGTCGCTGGGGCAGTCCGCCGTGTACTCGGTGGTGCAGCTGCTGGACAAGATGACCCGGGCGCCGCTGGCCCAGGGCACCTCCACGCTGAACCGTTCGCAAAGCCCCCGCGAGTACTTCGACCTCACCTACCAGCTGCTGGATATCGTCTTCGCCCTGGTTCCGGTGGTGCTGGTGATCTATTTCCTCTCCGAGCATCGCCCTGCGTTCGGGTCCGGAGCCGGCGGGCCCGGCGCCTCGGCCTGCGGCAAGCTGGGCTTCAATTTCGCCCGTCCCGGCAAGGACCTGCTGCAGGGGCTGGGCCTGGCGGCGCTGATCGGCATCCCCTCGCTGGGCCTCTACGCCGCGGGCCGGGCGCTGGGGATCACGACGGCGATCATCCCCAGCGCGCTGGACTCCTACTGGTGGACGGTGCCCGTGCTGATTCTCTCCGCGGTCCGGCACGGGATCGTGGAGGAAGTCATTGTGGTGGGCTACCTGCTGGACCGGCTCCCCAGGTTGGGCTGGAGCATCCCCGTGGCCATTTTCGCCAGCTCCATGCTGCGCGGCAGCTATCACCTGTACCAGGGCTTCGGGCCGTTCATTGGCAACGCGATCATGGGCGTCATCTTCGCCTGGATCTACACCCGGACCCGCCGCGTGATGCCGCTGGTGATTGCGCACGCCCTGTTGGACATCGTGGCGTTCGTGGGCTTCAGCCTCTTCGGCAAGGCCGTGGGCCTGGGCTGAGTGGGCATAAAGCAACGCGGGGTCACTTCGCGCCCATCCGGAGGCTTGGGACGGGCGCTAAGTGACCCCGCGTTGCCCTCGAGAGCCTGCGCTCCAGCCGAGGCCCTTAAAAAGATATCGGCCGCCATCGATGGGGGGCGTCATTGGCACCCGCCGATAGCGGCCGAAGTTGGGGGAAGTGTCAGATCGTGACGGCTCCGGAGGCCGTCTCGAACGTGACGGAGAGGATGCCGGGTGTGCCGCGGGGGGCGAGCCAGTTCACGGCCACGTCCTCCAGCGGCTTTTCCACCGGAACACCGAGCCACTCGGTCACGCGCTCGGCAGAGCCCGCGATGGTGAGGGCCGACATCTTGACGTTGCTCTCGTAGGCCTTCGACGGGTGGAGCTCCGGATCTCCCTCCCACTTGAGCATGTACGGGACCTGGGGATCGGCGATGAGACCGAGGATGCCGATCTGCTTCCAGACGAGTTCGCGGCCGTCGGGGAACTTGCGGTTGCCGTTGACGGCGGCGCGGCCGAGGCGTTCCTCGAACGGTGCCAGGTCCTTGACCTCGACACACCAGCCCATCCACCCGCCACCCGCCTCGGAGCGCGCACGCACGGCCTGGCCGAAGGGTGCCTTGTCGGATGCAGGGTGGTTCAGGACCTCGACAACCTCGAGGTACTTGTGTCCCGCGAGCGGGATAATCATGTTGCGGGTCCCGAATCGGGGGTGTACTCCGCCCTTCACGGCTTCGACGCCGAGGGCAGACGCAATTCGTTCGGTGGTGGCAGCCAAGCCATCTTGTTCACAGGCGTAAGAGACGTGATCCATGCGCATGCCCTCATCTTGGCACTTTGTGATGCAGCACTCAGCTTAGGGTCCCCTAACCGAAATGGCATGTCGCGTGATGCAGACTGTCGACGTGGACTTTCGCCGTCATCACTCTCCCGGAAGGCACCCCATCCAGCGCACAGCTTCATCTTTGTCACAAAGCTAGCCACGCCCGGTGAACGTTTCCTAGACTGGGCCCAGGTCATGAGTGCCAGCAGATAGCCCCGGCTTGCTGGCCGGCAACCCTCGTTTCGCGGTGGGGTGCCCCGGGTGAAGACCAGGCCGTCCGGCGCCCGCCGGAGGGCAAGCGCGGCGCCTGTGCCGCTCCGGGCCGATGAGCCCCGGGGCGGACAGTGCCCGGTCCTTTGAGGAGCATCCCAATGTCCAAAGCCTGGTCCTTCGAAACCCGCCAGATCCACGCCGGCCAGGAGCCGGACAGCGCCACCGGCGCGCGGGCGCTGCCCATCTACCAGACGACGTCGTTCGTGTTTCCCAGCGCCGAAAGCGCCGCGAACCGCTTCGCCCTCGCCGAGCTCGCCCCCATCTACACCCGGATCGGCAACCCCACCCAGGACGCCGTGGAGCAGAGGGTGGCGAGCCTGGAAGGCGGCCTCGCGGCGCTGCTGCTGAGCTCCGGCCAGGCCGCCGAGACCCTGGCGATCCTCAACGTGGCCGAGGCAGGCGACCATGTTGTGGCCAGCCCCAGCCTCTACGGCGGCACCTACAACCTGCTGGCGCACACGCTGAAGAAGTTCGGCATCTCCGTGACCTTTGTCAAGGACCCGGACAACCTGCAGCAGTGGCGCGATGCCGTCCGGCCCAACACCAAGCTGTTCTTCGGCGAAGTGGTCTCCAACCCCCGCCAGGACGTTCTGGACATCGAGGGCATTTCGACGGCCGCCCACGACGCCGGTGTGCCGCTGATCGTGGACAACACCCTGTCAACCCCCTACCTGATCCGCCCGATCGAGTGGGGCGCAGACATTGTGGTCCACTCCGCCACCAAGTACCTCGGCGGCCACGGCACCGCGATCGCCGGCGTGATCGTGGACTCCGGCAACTTCGACTTCGGCAAGGACCCTGAGCGGTTCCCCGGCTTCAACACCCCCGATCCCAGCTACAACGGCCTCGTGTACGCCCGGGACCTGGGCAAGGACGGCGCCCTCGGCGCGAACCTTTCCTACATCCTCAAGGCCCGCGTCCAGCTCCTGCGCGACCTCGGCTCGGCGGTGTCGCCGTTCAACGCCTTCCTCATCGCCCAGGGCATCGAGACCCTGAGCCTGCGCGTCGAGCGGCACGTCGCCAACGCCACCACGGTGGCCGGATGGCTTGAGGCACGGGACGACGTCGAATCCGTCGCCTACGCTGGGCTGCCGTCCAGCCCCTGGTACGAGCGCGGCCGCAAGTACGGTCCAAAGGGTACCGGCGCCGTCGTGGCGTTCAACATCGCCGGGGGAGCGGAGGCCGGCAAGCGCTTCGTCGATGCCCTCGAACTCCACTCCCATGTGGCGAACATCGGTGACGTGCGCTCGCTGGTGATCCACCCGGCGTCGACCACCCACAGCCAGCTGACGCCGGAACAGCAGGCGATTGCCGGCGTGACGCCGGGTCTGGTGCGGCTGTCCGTGGGCCTGGAACACATCGATGACATCCTCGAGGACCTCGACGCCGGATTCCGCGCGGCCAAGAGCGCCTGAGCACCGCCGCTCCCGGCGTGCCGCCGCTGGAAATTCGGGCGCTTGAGCTTAGGGGCGCTGGAAATTTGGGGCGCGCGACGCCGGGAGTCATACGGTCGTCACAATCTTCGCCACAACGGTGCCTCCTTTCGTAAACTGAATGAAGGTCATGAGTGCCAGTGACAGCCCCGGCTTGCTGGCCGGCAACCCTCCTTCCGCGGCGGGGTGCCCCGGGTGAAGACCTGGCCCGCCGGTCAGCTGACGGCGGGCAAGCGCGACGTTAGGTCCTCACATGAGCATTGCCGTCTCCCGCAAGGGCGTACCCGGGAACAAGACCCCCCACAACCCAGCTGCCCCGCCGGAAACGGAGAGGCTGGAAACCGGACGCCCGGAAGCAGCCCGTTCCGAACGAGTCCCGGACGGGACCGTGCAATACCTCCGGATCGGGGACCTCCAGCTCGAATCCGGCTCGACGCTGCCGGACATCACCCTCGCCTACGAGACGTGGGGGACCCTCACCCCGGACGGCTCCAACGCGGTGCTGATCGAACATGCACTGACCGGGGACACCCACGTCACCCGCGGCGCCACCGAGGAACCGGGCTGGTGGGAGCAGCTCGCCGGCCCCGGCGCCCCGGTGGACACGGACACGTACTTTGCTGTCTCCGTCAACATCCTCGGCGGCTGCTACGGCTCCACCGGACCGTCCTCGCCGGCGCCGGACGGCAAACCCTGGGGCTCACGCTTCCCGCTGGTCACGCTGCGGGACACCACCGCGGCCGAGGCCAGGCTGGCCGATGCCCTCGGCATCCGCTGCTGGCACGCCGTCCTGGGCGGCTCCCTCGGCGGCGCGCGCGCCCTCGAGTGGGCCGTCAGCTACCCGGAGCGGGTGTCGCGCTGTGCCGTGATCTCCATCGGCGCCAGCAGCACCGCCGAGCAGATCGCCTTCGCCCAGGCCCAGACCCTCGCCATCCGGCAGGACCCCAACTTCAGGGGCGGGGACTACTACGGCGGTCCGCAACCGCAAGCCGGCCTGGCCCTGGCGCGCCGGATCGCGCACATCACTTACCGCTCCGCCGCGGAACTGGACGGCCGCTTCGGCCGGAACGCCCAGGACTCCGAGACCCCGCTGGAAGCCGGTTCCCTGGCCGGCCGCGGACGCTATCAGGTGGAGAGTTACCTTGACCACCAGGGCAACAAACTGGTCCGCCGCTTCGACGCAAACAGCTACATCGCCATCACCGAGGCGCTGATGAGCCACGACGTCAGCCGCGGACGCGGGGCACTCGAGGAGGCGCTGGCTCCGGCCACGGCGGACTTCCTGATCGCGGCTGTCGACTCGGACCGGCTGTACTTCCCTTCCCAGTCCCGGGCCCTCGCCGACGCATTGCCGGGCGAGGTGGCGGTGCACACCATCGAGGCGCCGATCGGCCATGATGGCTTCCTCACCGAGATCGGCCAGCTCAGCGGCCAGCTCCGGCTGAACTTCTTCGGCTAGCCGCTCTTCGGCTCTTGTACTGCCGGACCGGCAGTCCGGGCGCGGTGGCCGGGCTCAGGGACATGCCCCGCGCCGGGGCCAGCGTATGGACATAGTGCCCTTATGCCCAGTCCCGGGTGCGAAGAATGGGCATGTCCCCCCGTTACCGGCACAAAAAGGTTCAGGTCCGGCCCTCCGCGCACTCTGGCAGGGCGCCGTCGTACGCTCACGCTCCCTGGTGGCAGAGACCCTGGCCGGCGGCGGGCTGGACTCGCTGGCCCTGCGCACCTGGCCCGACGGCGGGGCGCCCAGCCTGCGCTGGATCGTCTGCCACATGATCGAGGAGTACGCGCGGCACAACGGCCATGCCGATCTTCTGCGCGAATCCGTGGACGGAAGTACCGGAGAATGAGGAGCCCGTGTGCATTTTTGCAGACGGGCCCTGCACTAATGGCCGTTGAGGCCGCGGGCATGAGCGCCCATAATCGTTGAGAATGATGCCCGTGTCACACGTCACAGGTATTCTCTGTCCAGTGGTCCATAGGGTGTCGACGGAGACACCGAAGGAGTCGACATGACTACGCAAAATGCCGCCGCGAGGCGCCCGGAAGAGCCCGATGTCAAGACGTCCGGCCTGAAGAAGGTTGTGACGGCCTCCATGGCCGGCACGGTGGTGGAATGGTATGAGTTCTTCCTCTACGCCTCCGCCGCCACCCTGGTCTTCGGCAAGCTGTTCTTCCCGAACTCCGGCACTGAGCTCGACGGCATCATTGCAGCCTTCGTGACCTATGCGGTCGGTTTCGTTGCCCGCCCCATCGGCGGCATCGTCTTCGGGCACTTCGGCGACAAGTTCGGCCGCAAGCAGCTGCTCCAGCTGAGCATCATCCTCGTCGGTGTCGCCACCTTCGCGATGGGCTGCCTGCCCACCTTCCAGCAGATCGGCTACTGGGCGCCGGCACTGCTGGTCTTCCTGCGGTTTGTCCAGGGCTTCGCCGTCGGCGGCGAATGGGGCGGCGCCGTCCTCCTCGTTGCCGAGCACAGCCCCAGCAAATCCCGCGGATTCTGGTCCAGCTGGCCGCAGTCAGCTGTTCCTATGGGCAACCTGCTCGCCACCGGCGTGCTGTTCACCCTCTCCTCCACGCTGTCCCCGGCTGACTTCCTCAGCTGGGGCTGGCGCGTGGCGTTCTGGCTCTCCGCCGTGATCGTGGTAGTCGGCTACTACATCCGCACCAAGGTCCAGGACGCCCCGATCTTCCTCGAGGCACGCAAAGAAGTTGTGGTGGAGAACAAGGGATACGGCGTCGCCGAGGTCTTCCGCCGCTACCCGCGCGGCGTCTTCACGGCCATGGGCCTGCGCTTCGCGGAGAACATCCTCTACTACCTTGTGGTCACCTTCTCCATTACTTACCTGAAGATCGTGGTCCAGACGGACACCTCGCGCATCCTGCTGCTCCTGCTGGTGGCGCACTTCGTCCACTTCTGTGCAGTGCCGCTGGTGGGCAAGCTCTCCGACGCTTACGGACGCAAGCCCGTCTACATGGCCGGCGCCATCCTCGGCGGGACCTGGGGCTTCTTCGCCTTCCCGATGATGGACACCAAGAACGACCTGATCATCCTCGCCGCCATCACCATCGGCCTCCTGTTCCACGCCCTCATGTACGCCGGCCAGCCGGCCATCATGGCCGAGATGTTCCCGACCCGGATGCGCTACTCCGGCGTCTCGCTCGGCTACCAGGTCACATCAATCGTGGCCGGGTCGCTGGCTCCGATCATAGCGACGGCGCTGCTGAGCCAGTTCAAGTCCTCCACCCCGG
Source organism: Arthrobacter sp. CG_A4 (assembly GCF_035985125.1). Lineage (NCBI taxonomy): Bacteria > Bacillati > Actinomycetota > Actinomycetes > Micrococcales > Micrococcaceae > Arthrobacter > Arthrobacter sp. CG_A4. The sequence continues at coordinate 87,921 of NZ_JAXCID010000012.1, forward strand.
TGGCCATCTACCTGCTCGGCGCCTGTATGGTCACGATGGTGGCAGTGTTCTTCCTCAAGGAAACCCGCGGCATCTCACTTCACGACGTCGACGCCGCCGACGCCCGCGGCACCGCCGACCTCCTTGCCGCCGGCAAGAAATAATACGGCAAGAGGCAGCAGCCAGAAGTAACTTCCGTCAGGCAGAACAACGGCCCGTGTCCCCGCACTGCGGGGCAGGGGCCGTTGTTGTTGGCCGCCGGGCTCAGCCCAGCAGGACGTCCTGGCGCTCGGCGATCTCGGTCCGGATCGTGGCCAGCACAGCCAGTACCGGGGCCGAGCGCAACGATTCCGAGCGTGCCACCGCCCAGATCGGCAGCTGGCGCTGGAAAACGTCCGGCAGTACGGGCAGGAAACCGGAGTTCCCGGCCACCAGGAAGTTGGGCAGCAGCCCGATCCCGGCGCCGCGCCGCACGGCCTCGAGCTGGGCGAAGATGCTGGTGGCCTGGAAGCTGGACCGCGGCATGGGGAGCTGGGTGGAGCGGTGGCCGAGTTCCGCGACCTGCAGCGCCGATTCCACGTAAGAGACAAAGCCGTGCCGCCGGACGTCGTCGAGCGTCACCGGCAGTCCGCGTTCCTGCGCGTACTGCGGACTGGCGTAGAGCCGGAGGAAGTAGTTGGACAGGAAGATGGTCTGCGCGTTGCTGACGTCCATGTTGCCCACCACCACTTCGAGGTCCACGCCCGAGCGGTTCCGGCTGACCTTGCGGGTGGCGCTCAGCATCTCCACGTTCAGCAGCGGGTGCTCCTGCTGCAGCCGGACCAGTGCCGGGGTGAGGAACTCGGCGCCGAAGCCGTCCGGGGTGCTGATCCGGACCAGGCCGGAGAGCGCATCCCCGCTGTGGGCAATGCGGTTTGACAGCGCACCGAGGGTACTTTCGATTGCCTCGGCCGCAGTCACCGCCTGGCTGCCGAGCTCCGTCAGCTCCCAGCCGTGCGGGCTCCGCTCGAGGGTACGGCCGCCCAGCTGCTTGTCCAGGGCCAGGATCCGCCGGGAAATGGTGGTGTGCGTGGTGCCGAGCGTCTCCGCCACCGCGTTAAACCGGCCCAGCCGGGCAACGGTCAGCAGGATGAGCAGGTCATCCGGGCTCGGAAGCCGCCTTAGGTCCACAACCGTCCGCCTTTCGAAGTATGTGCATCGATGCACATGGCATCTGTAGTTTTTCGCCTTGATTGCACTGTAACAGGGTGTGATGCTGGACACGGAACGTCCGGCGAAACGGCCGGATTGTGCGGACGCGGACAAAGACCCATGAAGTACGCACGACACAAAGCAAAGGAGCTTACGCCATGGCAGTAATCGCTTGGATCGGACTGGGGAACATGGGCGGGTCCATGTCGGTGAACCTCGCCAAAGCCGGCCACAACGTCCGCGGCTTCGACCTCAACGCCGAGGCCGTTGCCGCCGCTGTGGCCGGCGGCGTGAAGCCGGCCGGCAGTATCGCCGAAGCGGTCGACGGCGCAGACGTCGTCTTCACCATGCTGCCCAAGGGCGAGCACGCCCGCGCCGTGTACCTCGGCGGGGACGGCGTCCTGGCCCACGCGGACACCCGCACGCTGCTGGTGGATTCCTCCACGATCGACATCGCCTCCGCCCAGGCCCTGCACGACGCCGCCGCTGCCGCCGGCTTCCGCTTCGTCGACGCGCCGGTCTCCGGCGGGATGAGCGGCGCCAAGGCTGCCACCCTGACCTTCATGATTGGCGGCGAAGCCGGCGCCGTGGCCGAGGCCACCGAGTACATCAAGCCGATGGCTGCCAACATCATCCCCACCGGCGGGGCCACCACCGGCCAGGCCGCGAAGATCTGCAACAACCTCATGCTCTTCATCAACCTGGCCGCAACGGCCGAGGGCGCCGTTTTGGCGGACCGGCTCGGCCTGGACAAGCAGGTTTTCTGGGACATCGCCTCCGTCTCCTCCGGCGACAGCTGGGCGCTGCGCACCTGGTATCCGGTGGCCGGCGTGGTTCCCACGGCCGCTTCCAACAATGATTTCGCCCCGACCTTCACCACAGAGCTGGCCAACAAGGACATCGGACTCGCCATCAGCGCCGCCCGTGACACCGGCACCCCGCTGGTGATCGGCGAGCACGTCCAGCAGCTCTTCCAGCAGCTCGTCGACGCCGGCCAGTCCGGCATGGACTGCTCCGCGATCGTCAAGCTGGTCGACGGCAGCCTCGACTCCGCCAAAACAGAAACTGCCAAGTAGCCACCGCCCTCTCCACGAAAGAGACCCACCCATGGAACGCATTCCGCACTTCATCAACGGCGCCCTGATTTCCGACGCCGATCGCTACGGCCCTGTCTTCAATCCGGCCACCGGCGAGCAGGAGAAGGAGGTCGCCCTGGCCTCCGCAGTCCGGGTCGAGGAGGCCATCGACGCCGCCCGCGCCGCCCTGCCGGGCTGGCGCGCCACCAGCCTGGCCAAGCGCACCGCCATCTTTTTCAAGGTCCGTGAACTGCTGATGCAGCGTAGGCCCGAACTGGCGGCCCTGCTGACCAGTGAACACGGCAAGGTCCTCTCCGATGCCGAGGGCGAGATCACCCGCGGCCTGGAAAACATCGAATTCGCCACCGGGCTGTCCCACGCGCTCAAGGGCGAGCGTTCCGAACAGGTCGCGGGCGGCGTCGACGTCCACTCGGTGCGCCAGCCGGTCGGCGTCGTCGCCTGCATCACGCCGTTCAACTTTCCCGCCATGGTGCCGCTGTGGATGATCGGCAGCGCCCTGGCCTGCGGCAACACCGTGCTGCTCAAGCCCAGCGAGAAGGACCCGTCCTCGGCCGTCTTCATCGCGCAGGTCTTCGCCGAGGCCGGCCTGCCCGCCGGAGTCCTCAACGTGGTCCACGGCGACAAGGAAGCTGTCGACGTGCTCCTTGAGCATCCGGCCGTCAAAGCCATCAGCTTCGTGGGCTCGACGCCGATCGCGCAGTCCATCTACAAACGCGCCGCCGATCACGGCAAGCGGGTGCAGGCCCTGGGCGGCGCCAAGAACCATATGGTGGTCCTGCCGGACGCGGACCTGTCCATGGCCGCCGATGCCGCCGTCTCAGCCGCCTACGGCTCCGCGGGCGAGCGCTGCATGGCCGTCAGCGTCCTGGTGGCCGTCGGGAACATCGCCGACGAGCTTGTCGGGGCGATCAGCACCCGGATGGCCACGCTGAAGATCGGCCCCGGCACCGACCCCGCCTCGCAGATGGGCCCGCTCATCACCGCCGAGCACCGCGACAAGGTCGCCTCCTACGTGGCCGGTGCCGCCAATGAAGGCGCCACCGTGGTGGTGGACGGCCGGGCCCAGGAGTTCGACTCCAACGGGTTCTTCATCGGCGTCAGCCTGATCGACCACGTCAAGCCGGGCATGAAGGTCTACGACGACGAGATCTTCGGCCCCGTCCTGTCCGTGGTCCGGGTCGAGACGTACCAGGACGCCGTCCGGCTCGTCAACGACAACGAGTTTGGCAACGGCGTGGCGATCTTCACGCGCGACGGCGGCGCAGCGCGCCAGTTCGAGTTCGACGTCGAGGCCGGCATGGTGGGCGTCAACGTGCCGATCCCGGTGCCGGTGGGCACCTTCTCCTTCGGCGGCTGGAAGAACTCGCTCTTCGGCGACACCCACATGTACGGCCCCGAAAGCATCCGCTTCTACACCCGGGGCAAGGTGGTCACCACCCGCTGGCCGGACCCGTCCACCTCGGTGATCGACCTCGGCTTCCCGCAGGTCGACTAACCCCCCCCGGGCCCCCCGGCCCCGCCTCCCCAAAAGGCAACGCGGGGTCATATACGGCCCATCCGGCACCCGATCATGGGCCGTATGTGACCCCGCGTTGTTGGTAAGGGGGTCAGCCCTTCATGATCTCCGCGCGCTGGGCCATGTAGTCCTCCATGGCGAGTTCACCGTTGCTGTACCGCTGGTCCAGTTCCGCCAGCTTGCGCGCCCGAAAGCCCTGCGGTGCCGACGGCGGCGGGGGCACCGCAGGTCCCGACGGCTGCTGGACCTCAGCGGGCTGCTGTCCGAACTGCTGCGCATCCTGCTGCTGGAAGGGCTTGGGCTGGTTGCCCGGGTAACCCGGGCTGTCCTCGTAGGGGACCGGCGGCTGGTAGCCCGCCGGCGGCGTTGGAGGCTGCGGAGCGCCCAGCTGGCCGAAGCCGCCGTAGTAGTCCCGCTGGGTGAAGCCGTCACGGGGCTGCTTGTTCTGCTGTCCGGGGTAGTTCCCGGCATCGCCTCCGGGAGTATCGCCGGGGAACTGCCCGAACTGGCCAGGGAAGCCGCCCGGCATACCCTGGTCCCGATTCCGGCCGCGCACCGACTTCCTGTAGTAGCGCATCCCTATCGGGATCAGGAATGACAGAACGATGATCCAGAAGAACATATTGTTCACGGTACGGCGCCTTTCAGAAAGTGTCCTTCCAGCTTAACGCCCACACCCTGTCCGCCGTGCCGGGGTGCTACGTGCGCGCGGGTTCCTCGGCACCGGGCGGGCCTTCGCCGGAGCCCAGCGGAACACCGGGCCCGAACACCGGGCCGGGCAGCGGTCGCTTTGCCGTCATACCGTCGCCGGAGGAACGGTGCCGCAGCCGCCGCACCACCCACGGCATGAAATATTCGCGGGCCCACACCAGGTCCCCGGTCCGCGCCTCCCGCCAGCTCCGCTGCGGCAGCGGCTTGGGGGAGAGCGGCTCGAGCGTGTGCCGGACGTTGAGGGAATCCAGCACCATGGCCGCGATGGTGTGGTGTCCCAGCGGCGAAAAGTGCAGGCGGTCCGCGTCCCACATCTGGGGATCGTTGAGTTGCCGCAAGGACCACATATCCGCGATGACGGCGTCGTGGCGGGCAGCGATGGTGCGGAGGTTCTCGTTGTAGATGGCCACCTTGCTGCGGACCCGGCCCAGCACGGACGAGCCGGTGTCGGGTCCGTTGAAGAGCACCACGGTTGCGCCGCCCAGGCCCAGGATCTGCACCAACGAGTCCAGCTTCTCCGCCAGCAGATCGGGATCGCCGCCGGGCCGGATCAGGTCGTTGCCGCCGGCGGACAGGGTCACGAGGTCCGGGCGGAGCGAAAGGCAGTGCGCCAGTTGCTGGTCCGCGATCTGCTGCAGGAGCCGGCCCCGGACGGCGAGGTTGGCGTACGCGAAACCCTCGTGGCCGTGGCTCAGTTCCTCGGCCACACGGTCGGCCCAGCCCCGGTGGCCGCCGGGGCTCGCGGGCTCGGGATCGCCGATGCCCTCGGTGAAGGAATCCCCCAGGGCCACGTAGCGGGTCCACGGGTGGGTCACGGCAGTAGCTGGCGGATTGTCCATGGCTTCGGTTTCGCTCACCTTCATATCCTGCACTGTTCCAGTAAAACTACGCCACCGAAAGATGTTACCGGCGGGTAATGGGAAAGTGGAACTGCAAGAATGGAGCCATGACTCACGCTCCTGCCTTTCCCGCGCCCGTTGTCCTGTGGTCCACCGCCGAGGAGGACCGCGCCGGAAAGCCGCTGCTGGTCCTGCTGCATGGCTACGGCGCCAACGAACAGGATCTGCTCGGACTGGCGGATGTGCTTCCCGCCGGGTTCGCGGTGGCCTCGCTGCGCGCACCCCTGGTCTCCGGCCCCGGGTTCACCTGGTTCCCGCTGACCGCCTCCATCGACTACACGCTCGACGCCGTCCAGGACGCCGCCACGTACGTGCAGGACTGGATCGACTCCGTCAGGGCGGACCACCCATCGGTGGCCCTGCTGGGGTTCTCCATGGGGATGGCGGTGGCCACCACGCTGCTCCGTCAGCGCCCCGCTGACTACGCCGCCGTCGTCGGACTCTCGGGATTTGCCGTCGACGCCGGCGGGGACCCGGGCTTCCGCGACGCCGAACTCGACGGAACCGTGCCGATGTTCTGGGGCCGGGACCAGCAGGACCCGGTGATCACGCCGGACAAGATCGAATTCACCATGGCCTGGGTGCGCAGGCACGTCAAGCTCACCAAGGTGCTCTATGCGGGCATGTGGCACGGCATCAACCAACAGGAAATGGGCCATGTGTCCGAGTTCCTGACCCACGAGGTGCTGAACAAACAGGGCTAGGGAGGACCCCGCCGTCGCGGCGAAGCCCTCCCAGTGCGCGCCCGGGAGCGCGTCAACACGGCATGTCGTTAGGGGATGTCGCTTTGTGCGGCCTCCCTGATGAGCCTGCGGGCGTCGTAGTCGGTCAGGAAAGTTTGGCGCTCGAGCGTGCGGGCACTGTCCTTCACTGCCTTCACGTAGGCGCCGTGGGTCCGGTACAGGCCGTCGATCGCGTCCTGCGGGAGCGGTCGCTCGTATCCGGCGATGAAGCAGAAGGATGCACCGGTGGCGGTGCCGTACCAGGTGCTCGTCGGAGCGTCGAGGAAGGGTGAGCGCAGGCCACCCTGTACATTGCCGGACTTGTCCAGCACCGCCGCGCCATCGCGGACGAGGATCGGCTCCGCGCGCGGTGGCGCAATGCCTTCCCGGACCCAGCGGTCGAGGTTCCGCAGCGCGGCATTGAAGAAGATGGAGCTGGGGAACCTGCTGCGCGGTCCCTCATTGCAGGACGCCGGCGGGACGGCCCGGCCCGCGGCAATGATGTCCGCGGACGACGCCGAGAAGGTGAGCTCGCCCGGTGTGGCGTGGCCGGCACCCGCCATTTCGTAGTGGCGGTACTGGTCCCCGGGTACATCACTGTCGGCGCGGCGGGATCCGATGCCCCGCAGATAGTCGGACTGCGACATGATCCGCATGATGGGCACGCCGACGTCCTTGAACTGGCGGCGCACATCGTTGGCGGGCGGGGCGGGCTCGCACTGGTTCATGGGGTACGCGCCGGCGAATGCACCGCCGGCCACCGCGACGATGTACGCGTCGTAGACGGGCTTGCCGTCGGATTCGACGACCAGCGGGTGCACGCCGTTGATGTAGTTGACCAGGAAGCCGCCGGTCTGGGAGTAGCCGAAGCCGTAGGCGTGCTCCACCCTGGTAGCCGGTGATCCGTAGCGCAGCGGGTTGGTGGAATCGTTGCTCTTGAGCCACGCGCCCACTTGGGAGTAGATGTCCCAGATCAGGCCGTTCTCCGTTGTCCGGGACGAGTCGGCGGCCACCGCCGCACAGTTGCGGGGGTCGGTGAGCGGCAGCGGATTCGCAAAGGACAGGGATGCGTACCGCTCCGGATCGAAGTTCTTGAGCGCCTCGACGGCGATCGGCTTGGCGGTAATGCCCACCCAGGCGTCGCCGTTGGCGAGGATCTGCTCCTGGGCGACTGCCCAGCCGATGTTGAGATCGAACAGGTTGCTGGGGTTGAGCATCTCGACTACTACGTTGCCGCTGAACTTCTGGCCCTTGGCCGGTTTACGGACCAGGACGCGGGTGGTGTACGGGGCGTCGGCAGTGCGGATCTGGGCGGGTCCAGCGGTAGGCCAGGTGTAGACGTTTGAGGTGCCGCTGACCAGGTACTCCTCCTCGACGTAGCCGAGCTTCGAGAGATCCTGCGGGACCTCCTGATGGTTGGCAGCGCCGAACGGATAGGACTCGGCCGTGGACGCCAGAGGTCCCTGCACCGCGGGGATCGGCGTCGCCCCGTCGGGTGCGGCAACCTGTGCCGGCGGGGGTGGAGCCACTGCAGTGGCTGGAACGGCTGTCAGGCTGAGTCCTGTGAGGGCGAGGGACAGCGTCAGCAGGATGGATGTTCGGGAACAGGTTCTCATCGGTGCTCCTTCTCGGGACCGGGCTGCACTGCCCGGTACGCTTCGCGGCACACCGGCTTCGGTGCCTTGTGCCCTGCCGCGACCTCGACGCTCAGGCCAGAACCCGGCGATCGTCAGGCAACGAAGCACTTCGACAATAGTTAGGGCTGATCGGCAGGGTCAAGGGTGGTGCGTGAAAGTGCAACAACGTGCAAGCTTCCACAGCAGACCCTGTCGATAGGCGATATCGATCAGCGATAGGGCATCGCTCAGGACGGAAGTACGCGACGTGATTCGAGCATGCAAAGCCGCCACGAACCGGTTGTCAGCCACGCACGATTGGTCATTTTCGTTAGTTCGTCTCGGGGTCAGACGGAGTCTGGACCTTTTCGCGCCGGGTGTCCAGTCCGCGGGGGGCATGCCCATTCTTCGGACCCGGGACTGGGCATAATGCCACTATGTCCATCCGCTGGCCCGGGCGCGGGGCATGTCCCTGAGCCCGGCTTACGCGCCCGGACCCCCGACGAACTAACGAAAATGCCCGCTAGTGTAGCGTGTCGGTGATTCCTTTGGGTCTGATTTTTTGTCAGACTTGACGCATGGTTTATTTGGCAAAGGCACTGGAACTGCGTGACGGGGATCGTGAGGCCTTGGAGGCGCTGACCCGCGGAAAATCGTCCACGGCGACCCTGGCCCTGCGGGCCCGCACTGTCCTGCTGGC